>NZ_JBHSRW010000015.1:0-24135 GCF_042659205.1 Leucobacter soli | reverse complement strand
GGAGGCCGCGGAACGCGACGGCGCCTGGACGGCCGAGTCCAGCCGCGGAGACGCCCTGTCCGGGCTCGGGCTCGGCGGAATCCCCGGTGCGCGCGCCATCGGACGTCTCTCCGGCGGACAGCGTCTGCGGCTCGCACTGGCCGCGGTCCTGCTCCGGGCCCCGCACACGCTGCTGCTCGACGAGCCTTCGAACCACCTCGACGACGCGTCTGCCGCCTACCTCGAGCGCGTGCTCCGGGAATGGCCGGGCATCGTGATCTTCGCGAGTCACGACCGCGCACTGCTCGACGCCGCGGCCACCGGGATCCTCGACCTCGACCAGTCACCGGTTCCCGCGAGCGTGCTCGGCGAGAGCGGAGAGGCAGCCGAGGATACGGGATCCGGTCTCGGCATCCGGCACTGGGGCGTCGGCTACTCCGCCGCCCGCGCCGCGCGTGCCGAGGAGATGCGGCGCTGGCGTCAGCGGTACGAGGCAGAGCTCTCCGAGCGCGAATCCCTCGACCACGAGATCCGTGTCGGCGCGCACGAGGTGAACCGGAAGCACGAGTCGAAATCGGAATCGCGGATCACCCGCAAGTTCTACGCCGACAAGGACGCGCGCGTCACCGCCCGCCGTGCGCGGAACGCACGAGTGAGGCTCGAAACCCTCGAACGAGAGCGCGTGCGCCGACCACCGGAGCCGCTGCGGTTCCGGGGCTTCGACGGCGGGGACCCGGTCCAGGCCGACATCGCCCCCGGGCCCCTCGGGCCTCCCGGCACCCCTGACGCCGATGCGCCCCTCCTGATAGCCGACCGCGTCGCGATCCCCGAGCGGATCCCCGAGACGTCGCTCGAGCTCCGCGCCGGCGGCAGGATCCTGCTCAGCGGGCCGAACGGGGCCGGCAAGTCGACGCTGCTGGCGATCCTCGCGGGCGAGCTCGAGCCCGAATCGGGCACCGTCGAGCGGGCCGCACGCACGGGATACCTGCCGCAGGAGGTCGAGTTCGAAGATCTCTCGCAGTCCGCCGAGGCGAGCTATCGGGACCTGGTGGGCGTCGAGATCGCGGAATGCGCTCCGCTCGAGACGCTCGGGCTCATCTCACCCCGGGACCTCTCCAAGCCCACCGGCGAGCTCAGCATCGGTCAGGCACGACGGCTCGCGCTCGCCGTGCTCGCCGCGGACGCACCACCCGTGCTCCTGCTCGACGAACCCACCAATCACCTGTCGCTCACCCTGGTCGAAGAGCTCGGCGACGCCCTCGAGGCCTACTCCGGAGCCCTCATCGTCGCGAGCCACGACCGCTGGCTGCGCTCGCGCTGGCGGGGAGAGGAGCTGCGCCTCGGCTGAGCTGCGCCGCCTCTCCGCGCTACGCGGCGCCCTCGAACATCGAGGTCACCGAGCCGTCCTCGAACACCTCGTGGATGGCCTGCGCGAGCAGCGGCGCGATCGACAGCACCGTCAGCTTGTCGAAGCGCTTCTCGGGCGGGATGGGCAGCGTGTCGGTGACGACGACCTGGTCGATGAACTCCTGCGAGAGATGCTCGGTCGCTCGGCCGGAGAAGATCGCGTGCGTGCAGGCGATGGTCACGCCGCGCGCGCCGTTCGCCTTGAGCGCCTCGGCCGCCTTCGCGATCGTGCCGCCCGTGTCGATCATGTCGTCGACGACCACGCACCAGCGATCCTTCACCTCGCCGACGATGTCGTGCACGGTGACCTGGTTCGGCACCAGCGGGTCGCGGCGCTTGTGGATGATCGCCAGCGGCGCATCGAGGCGATCGCTCCACACATCGGCCACGCGCACCCGGCCCATGTCGGGCGAGACCACCGTCAGATCGTCTCGGTCGATCGTCTTCTTGAAATGGTCCAGCAGGACGGGCATGGCGAAGAGGTGGTCGACGGGGCCGTCGAAGAAGCCCTGGATCTGCGGGGCGTGCAGATCGACCGACATGATGCGATCGGCACCCGCGGCCTTGAAGAGATCGGCGACGAGGCGCGCCGAGATCGGTTCGCGGCCGCGCCCCTTCTTGTCCTGGCGCGAATAGGGGTAGAACGGGGCGACCACGGTGATGCGCTTGGCCGAGGCCCGCTTGAGCGCGTCGACCATGATCAGCTGCTCCATCAACCACTCGTTGATGGGGTGCGTGTGGGACTGGATGACGAAGGCGTCGCAGCCGCGCACGCTCTCGTCGAAGCGCGCGTACAGCTCGCCGTTCGCGAAGGTGCGGGCGTCGGTCGGCACCAGTTCGGCGCCGAGCTCCGCGGCCACCCGCTCGGCGAGCTCGGGATAGGCCCGGCCCGAAATCAGCACCAGCTTCTTCTGGCCGGCCATCTCGATAGCGCTCATGCTCGCTCTTCCTCGCTGTCGTGTCCCTGTCGATGCTTCCCCGCGGCCCGAGCGCTGCTCGTATCGGGCCGGTGCTCGGCGACCCATCCCTCGATGTTCCTCTGCGGAGCCACGTTCATCGCGAGCGAGCCCGGAGGCACATCCTTCCTCACGACCGTGCCGGCCGCGGTGTAGGAGCCGTCTCCAATCGTAACCGGAGAGACGAGCACGTTCTTCGCGCCGATGCGGACGCCCTCGCCCACCTCGCTGCGGTGCTTGTTCACCCCGTCGTAGTTCGCGACGATGGTGCCCGCGCCGACGTTGCTGCCGTCGCCGATCACGGCGTCGCCGACGTAGCTGAGGTGCGGCACCTTGCTGCCGTCGCCGATCCGCGCGTTCTTCGTCTCGACGAAGGCGCCGAGCTTGCCGCCCTCGCCCACCTCGGTGCCGGGGCGGATGAACGCGAACGGACCGATCTCGGACTGCGCGGCGAAGACGGCGAGCGTCGCCTCGCTGCGCCGGATCCTCGCACCCTCGCCCACCTCGCAGTCGAGCAGGGTCGTGTCGGGGCCGATCACCGCGCCGCCTGAGATCGAGGTCGCCCCCTGCAGATACGTGCCGGGCAGGATCTCGACGTCGGGCTCGATACTGACATCGGCATCGATCCAGGTCGTCGCCGGATCCACCACGGTGACGCCGGCCCGCTGATGCCCCAGCACGATCCGGCGGTTCAGCTCCCGCCCGGCCTCGGCCAGTTGCGCCCGGTCGTTGACGCCCGCGATCAGCCACGGGTCGTCGGTCGCGACGGCGTCCACCGCGAGCCCGGTCTCGAGGATCCGCGCCGCGGCGTCGGTGAGGTACTTCTCGCCCTGGGCGTTGTCGGTGCCGATCCGCTCGAGCGCCGCCTCCAGCGCCCGTATCGCGAAGACGTAGATGCCGCCGTTGATCTCGGTCACCCGGCGCTGCACCTCATCGGCGTCCTTCTCCTCGACGATGCCGCGCAGCGAACCGCCGGCGTCCCGGAGGATGCGCCCGAGGCCGGTCGGATTCTCGAAGACGGCCGAGAGCAGCGTCATCCCGCGCGCGTGCTCCACGTGCCCGCGGATGAGTCGCTCCAGCGTCGAGACATCGATGAGCGGCACGTCGCCGCTCAGCACCACGACGCTGCCGTCGAAGTCGTCGGGCAGTGCGGCGATCGCCTGCTCGACCGCGCGTCCGGTGCCGGGCGTCTCGTCCTGGTCGACGATCAACGTGCCGGGCGCGTGATCCGTGATGGCCGCGGCGACCAGGTCCCGCTCGTGGCGCACGACGGCGACGATGCGCTCGGGGTGGAGTCCGGCCGCGGTGTCGAGCACGTGCGAGATGAGCGGGCGCCCGCCGATCCGGTGCAGCACCTTCGGCACGGCCGACTTCATGCGGGTGCCCTGCCCCGCCGCGAGGATCACGACCGCGAGTCTCTCTGTCATCCTGTGAAACCTTCCTGGCCGGGCATTGGGAACGGTGGCCGCTCCCGACATGCCGAGAAGCTGCGCTCCGCCCCCAGGGTTCGAACCTGGACCTCACAGCTCCAAAGGCTGTCGTGCTGCCGTTACACCAAGGCGGACCGTGCCGCCCGGCGGCACCACTCACCAATTCTAGGGTGTGCCGTCCGACTCGATTCCGCATCCCGGGTCGCTCAGCCCGTGGGCCGCGGGACCGGGATAATGGGAGCATGAGCCAGCATGACGAGGTCGACCGGATCCTGAGCGACTGGGCGGCCGCGCGCCCGGACCTCGATCTCGCCCCGCTCGCCGTGTTCTCGCGGATGACGCGGGTCACGAAGCATGTGGATCGCGCCCGTTCCCAGGCGTTCGAGCGCAGCGGCCTCGCGGCCTGGGAGTTCGACGTGCTCGCCGTGCTGCGCCGCGGCGGGTCGCCGTTCCGGCAGAGCCCGAAGGTGCTCGTGCAGCAGACCATGGTGTCGAGCGGCACGATGACGAACCGGATCGACCGCATGCAGGAGCGCGACCTGGTCCGTCGGCTGACCGACCCGAACGACGGGCGCGGCGTGCTCGTGGAGATGACGGAGCAGGGCCAGACCCTCGTCGATGCGGCGATGACCCGGCTGAGCGATTACGAGGAGCAGCTGCTCGGCGGCATGCCGCGAAGCGAACGCGAACGCCTCGCCACGCTCCTGCGCAAGCTCGCGCTCAGCGTCGACCGCTTCGAGCCGGGCGCCTAGGGCATGTCGGAGGCCGTCCCGCGCATCCTGTTCCCCGAGGATCTCCCCGTCTCGCAGATGCGGGGCGAGATCGAGGCCGCGATCCGCGACCACCAGGTCGTGGTCGTCGCGGGCGAGACCGGCTCGGGCAAGACGACCCAGCTGCCGAAGATCGCCCTCGCCCTCGGCCGTGAGCGCATCGCGCACACGCAGCCGCGCAGGATCGCCGCGCGCACGATCGCCGAGCGCATCGCCGAGGAGACCGGGACCGAGCTCGGGCAGCTGGTCGGCTACCAGGTGCGGTTCACCGACAAGGTGTCGAAGGACACTCGGATCCGCCTGATGACCGACGGCATCCTGCTGAACGCGATCCACCGCGACCGCGACCTCGCCGCCTACGACACGATCATCATCGACGAGGCGCACGAGCGCAGCCTCAACATCGACTTCCTGCTCGGCTACCTGAAGACGCTGCTGCCGCGGCGGCCGGATCTGAAGGTCATCATCACCTCGGCGACGATCGATCCGGAGTCGTTCGCGACGCACTTCGCGAACCCGCGCACCGGCGATCCCGCCCCGATCGTCGAAGTCTCGGGCCGCACCTACCCCGTCGAGATCCGCTACCGGCCGCTGGTCGAAGAGGTCGAGCTTCAGGATGCGAAGGGAGGGGCGCCCCGGATCCGCCGGATCGAGCGCGACCTGTTCGACGCGATCGGCGAGGCGGTCGACGAGCTGGCGCGGGAGGAACCGGGCGACGTGCTCGTCTTCCTGAGCGGCGAGGCCGAGATCCGCGATGCCGCCGATGCGCTCAGAGGCAGGGCCGCCGATCGTGCGCGGCCGCTCGAGGTGCTCCCCCTCTACGGCCGTCTGAGCGCCGCCGAGCAGCACCGCGTGTTCGAGAAGCGCAGCGGCGGGAACGCCGGTGCGCGCCGCGTCGTGCTCTCCACCAACGTGGCCGAGACGAGCCTCACCGTGCCCGGGATCCGCTACGTCATCGACGCCGGCACCGCGCGCATCTCGCGCTACAGCGCCCGCAGCAAGGTGCAGCGCCTGCCGATCGAGGCGATCTCGCAGGCGAGCGCGAAGCAGCGTTCCGGCCGTTCCGGCCGCACGAGCCCGGGCATCGCGATCCGCCTCTACGGGGAGGAGGACTTCGAGAGCCGCCCCGCGTTCACCGAGCCCGAGGTCCTGCGCACCGGTCTCGCGAGCGTGATCCTGCAGATGCTCGCCATCGGCCTCGGCGACATCGCCGGGTTCCCGTTCCTCACTCCGCCCGACAGGCGCGGCATCGCCGACGGCATCGGCCTGCTCGCCGAGCTGGGCGCGGTCGAGACGCGCGGCACGGGTTCGAGAGCGAACCATCGCATCACCAAGGTCGGCCGCGAGCTCAGCCGCCTGCCCATCGAGCCGCGGTTCGCACGCATGGTGCTCGAGGCGCGGCGCCACGGGGTCGTGCCCGAGGTGATCGCGATCGTGGCGGGGCTGACGATCCAGGACGTGCGCGAGCGACCGGCGGAGGTGCGGGGCCGCGCCGACGAGTTGCACGCCCGCTTCGCCGACCCGCTCGGCGACCTGATGACCCTGCTGAATCTCTGGAACCACCTGCAGGAGCAGCAGCGGGCGCTCTCGTCGAGCGCGTTCCGGCGGCTGTGCAAGGCGGAATTCCTGAACTTCCTGCGTGTCCGCGAGTGGATGGATCTGGTGCGGCAGCTCTCGCGCGCCGCGAAGGACGCGGGAAAGGCGCACACCCGGCAGGGCGACGCGGGTGGCGGAAACGCCGATCTCATCCATCGCAGCATCCTCGCCGGCCTGCTCTCCCAGCTCGGGGTGCGCGACGACACGCAGGATCGCCGGGCCCCCCAGGGCCGCGGCGCCTCCGGAGCCCAGCGCCGCAAGCCGGCGCAGGAGTATCTCGGCTCGCGCGGCACCCGCTTCGCGCTGCACCCGGGCTCGGTGCTGGCCAAGCGCCCGCCCGAGGTGATCATGAGCGTCGAGCTCGTCGAGACGAGCCGGCTTTTCGCGCGCGGCAACGCGGCGATCGAGCCCGAGTGGGCGGAAGAGCTCGCCGGCCCGCTCGCCAAGCGGCAGCTCAGCGAACCGCGCTGGGAGAAGTCGCAGGGCGCGGCCGTCGCCTACGAGCGGGTCACGCTCTACGGCGTCCCCATCGTCGAGCGCCGCCGCGTGCAGCTCGCCCGCTTCGACCTGCCCTACGCGCGCGAGCTCTTCATCCGGCACGCCCTGGTCGAAGGGGAATGGGAGGCGCCGGGCGGCAAGCTCTACGCGTTCGAACGCGCGAATCGGCAGCTGCGGCGCGAGCTCGAGCAGCTCGAGGAGCGCACGCGCCGACGCGGCCTGATCGGCGACGACGACGCGGTGTTCGAGTTCTACGACGCGCGGCTGCCTGCGGAGATCGCGAGCACGCGCGACTTCGAGGGCTGGTGGAAGCGCGAGCAGCGCACGCATCCGAAGCTACTGAACCTGCGCCGCGAGGATCTGCTCGAAGAGGCCGACGGCCCGGAAGACTCGGCCGATCAGGAGTTTCCCCGCGAATGGCGGCACGGCGATCAGACGCTTCGCCTGCGCTACCGCTTCGACCCCACCGCCGACGACGACGGGGTGACCGTCACCGTGCCGCTGCCGCTGCTCCCGCGCCTCGCGGGCGAAGAGTTCGACAAGCTGGTGCCCGGCCTGCGCGAGGAACTCGTCACCGCGCTCATCAAGACGCTGCCGAAGGCGATCCGCAAACATGTGGTGCCCGCGGCCGACTGGGCGCGCACGCTGCTCACGACGGTCGGGCCGAAGCTTGATGCGGCGGACGGCAGCGGACTCACCTCGCTGCTCGCCGACGAGATCCGCCGCCGCACGAGCGTGCCGGTGACGGCCGCAGATTTCGAACCGGAACGCCTCCCCGCGCATCTCACCCCGACCTTCCGGGTCATCGACGAGCGGGGCCGCACGATCGGCAGCGGCAAGGATCTGGGCGAGCTGCAGGCGCGGCACAAGGATCGCGCCACGCGCGGCGTGGCCAAGGTCGCCGCCGCGTCGCTGCCGGTGCACGAGCTCGAGCAGAAGGGGGCGACAACCTGGGCCTTCGGCGATCTCCCGCGCCACGTCGACTCGGCCTACGCCGGTGGACGGAGCGGGGCCGGTACAGTGCGGGCCTACCCGGCGATCGCGGATCGCCGGACCTCCGTCGACCTCGTCCTCGTGGCCGACGAGGCCGAGCAGACCAGGCTGTCGCGGCGCGGCATCCGGCGCCTGCTCGCCCTGTCGAGCCCCTCGCCCGCGAGCTACATCCGCGAGCACCTCTCGAACCAGGAGAAGCTGCTGCTCGGCGCCGGCCCCTACCGCACGCTCGACGAGGCGATCGCCGACGTGTCGCTCGCGGTCGCGGACCGGGTGATCCGCCGCCATGCCCCGGACGGTCTCGTCTGGCGATCTGACGTCTTCGAGCAGATCGCGAACGACTATGCGCACGCGCTGATCGACGAGATCTACGGCGGCATCGCGCTCGCCGCTCGCGTGCTCGACGGTGCACGGCTGGCGCGCAAGGCGATCGACGGCGCGAAGTCGCTGCAGGTGCTCGGGCAGGTGACCGATGCGAAGACGCAGCTCGACGGCCTCGTCTGGGCGCATGCGCAGGGCCAGGGCTTCGTCTCGGCCACCGGCCTGCGGCAGCTCGAGCGCGTGCCCGTCTATCTCGAGGCGATCCGGCAGCGCATGGCCGGGCTCGCCGAGCATCCCGGCCGGGATCGCGCCTGGCAGCACGAGAGCGACCGTGCGCTCGCGGTCTTCGGCGAGGCGGGCGGATCCATCCCTCTGCCCCTCGACGCCCCCGAGCACCTGGTGCAGGCCCGCTGGATGATCGAAGAGCTGCGGATCAGCCTCTTCGCCCAGCAGCTCCGCACCTCGGGCCCCGTCTCGCTGCAACGGATCCGGAAGGTGCTCGGAAGCTAGCTCCAACGCCCGTCCGCGCGGCCTTCCTCCGACACCTTTCGGGGGAAGGCCGACGCATTGCGGAGACGGCACCGGACAGTAGACTCGCCTGATGGGCATCTACAAGGATCTGGGGCGCAATCCTGGCGTCTTCCGCGTCCTCGTCTCCCAGCTGGTCGCCCGCTTCCCCTTCGGAATGCTGTCGATCGTCATGCTGCTGCATATGCAGCACGCCTTCGGCGACTACACGTCGGCGGGCATCGTCCTCGCCGCTCAGAGCGTCGGCCAGGCGATCTCCGGCCCGCTCACCAGCCGTCTGATGGGCCGGCTGGGCATGCGACGGGTCCTCTCGGTCACCTCGATCATCTGCGCCGCGCTCCTGACGACCATCGCCTTCGTGCACCTCCCGCTCCTCATCGTCACCTCCCTGTCCTTCCTCATCGGCATCACCACGCCGCCGGTCACCCCGGCCGTGCGCACCCTCTACCCCCGCATCGTCCCCGGCAATCAGATCTCGGCGCTGTTCTCGCTCGACGCGGCCGCGCAGGAGATCATCTGGGTCGTGGGCCCGGTCGTCGCCGTCTTCGTGGCCTCCCAGTTCGGCACGGTGGCGGGCCTGTGCGTCGCCGCGGCGTTCATGGTGCTCGGCGGCGCCTGGTTCATCTCGAGCCCGGCCTTCGACAAGGTGCGCATCCCGAAGGCGCGGAGCCGCTTCGGCGCCGTGCTGCGGCGCCCGACCGTCGTGATCGCGACCACGGTCACCTTCTTCTTCGTGGCCTCGTTCGCCGCGATCGAGGTGGCCATCGTGCGCGCCTTCGCCCCCGCGGGCGAGGGCGCCGGGCACGCCAGCCTCGAGTCCGGCATCGTACTCGCCGTCTTCGCCAGCGGATCGCTCGTCGGCGGTCTGCTCATGGGGCACCGGGCCGTTCGCCCCTGGTCCCTGCTGCTCCGGGTGCTCGTGGTTCTGGCCGGCACGCTCGCGTGTCTCGTGAGCCTGAACATCTGGTGGCTCGCGACGGTGCTGTTCATCGGCGGCATGGGCACGGCCCCCACCTTCGCGGCCGTCTCCAGCATGATCGGCGTGACGGTGAAGTTCTCCGAGACGGCCGAGGCGTTCGGATGGATCGGCACCGGCCAGCTCGTGGGCGTCGCCACCGGATCGGCGATCGCCGGCATCGCGATCGACGCGTCGGGCGCCGAGGGGGCGATCCTCGTCTCGGGCGGACTCCTCACGATCGCGGCGATCATCGCGGCCGCGACCACCCGATGGATCCCCGATCTGAAGGGCAAGGACATCGAGCCGCCGCCCGAGACCAGCACGCTCACGATCCCGCTCCCCTGACAGAGGATCCGCAACCGCGCACAAGAACTACTGATTCCGTAGTTCTGACCGCACAATACGTTCGATTTCCACCGCTTTCACCGGGCTCGCACGGGCGATATCTGTTATTCCCCGGGTAGTGCCGAGCCGCCCGATGTGGGAGACTGAGCAGGACCCTGCAATCGACGATGTCACTAAGGAGTGAGCCATCCATGGGCAATTTCGCCGTTATCAACCCGGCAACGGGTGAGACCCTCGCCGAGTACCCGGACGCGACCGACGCCGAGGTCGAGTCGGCCCTCGCCTCGACCCAGAAGGCCTACCAGGAGTGGTCGCGCAAGACGACCGTGGCCGAGCGCGCGGCGCTCGCGAAGCGCGCCGCCGAACTCTTCGATGAGCGCAAGGACGAGCTCGGCGCCATCATCAACCGCGAGATGGGCAAGCCCCTCGAGCAGTCGGTGGGCGAGGCCGAGTTCTCGGGCGCCATCACCGCGGCGTTCGCCGACAACGCCGAGAAGTGGCTGGCCGACGAGCCCCTCGAGGTCGAGGACGGCCTGAAGAGCTTCTTCCGCTTCCAGGGCATCGGCGTGATCCTCGGCATCATGCCGTGGAACTACCCGTACTACCAGGTCGCCCGCTTCGCGGTTCCGAACCTGATCCTCGGCAACACCGTGATCCTGAAGCACGCGAGCCAGTGCCCGGAGTCGGCCCTCGCGCTCGAGAAGATCTTCCGCGATGCGGGCTTCCCCGAGGGCGCCTACGTCAACGTGTTCGCCACGCACGATCAGCTCTCCACCATGATCGCCGACGACCGCGTCCAGGGCGTCTCCCTGACCGGCTCGGAGCGCGCCGGGGCGATCGTCGCCGAGCAGGCCGGCAAGCACCTCAAGAAGTGCGTGCTCGAGCTGGGCGGTTCGGACGTGTTCCTGGTCCTCGACACCGCTGATCTCGATCACGCGGTCGAGCACGCCGTGGGCGGCCGCATGGAGAACACCGGCCAGGCCTGCAACGGCTCGAAGCGCATCGTCGTGGCCGATCACCTCTACGACGCCTTCAGCGCCAAGTTCCTCGAGGCCATCGGCGGCCAGAGCTACGGCGACGACTTCGGGCCGCTCTCCTCCGCCGGTGCGACCAAGACGCTGACCGCTCAGGTGCAGGGCGCGATCGACCAGGGCGCCCAGGTGCTCGTCGGCGACAACAGCCCCGAGGGCAACGTCTACACGCCGACCGTGATCGGCGGCATCACGCCGTCGATGGACGTCTACAGCCAGGAGCTCTTCGGCCCCGTCGCGCAGCTCTACCGCGTGTCGAGCGATGAGGAGGCGATCGCGCTCGCGAACTCGTCTCCCTACGGCCTCGGCTCGGTCGTCATCTGCGACGATCTCGAGCGCGCGGAGCAGGTGGGCAATCAGCTCGACGTCGGCATGGTGTTCATCGGCGGCGCCGGGCTCGAGGGCGCGGACGTGCCCTTCGGCGGCGTGAAGAAGTCGGGCTACGGGCGCGAGCTCGGCAAGGTCGGCATGCTCGAGTTCGCCAACAAGAAGCTCTTCCGCTTCGCCGGCTAGGCGTTCGCTTTCGCGAAGGATCGCGGCCCGGGGCTTCGGCTCCGGGCCGCTTTCGTTCTCGCGGATCGTCGGTCAGTAGCTGCTCCCTTTGTCGGGCCAGAGAGATCTACTGACGAGGAATCGGAGCCGGGCTACTCCCCCAGCCGCTTGCGCGACGCGATGGCCCGATCCGCCTCGCGCTTGTCCTGCTTCTCGCGCAGGGTCTGCCGCTTGTCGTACTCCTTCTTGCCCTTCGCGAGCGCGATCTCGACCTTCGCGCGGCCGTCGAGGAAGTACAGGCGCAGCGGCACGATGGTCATGCCGCCCTCCCGGGTCTTCTGGAAGAGCTTGTCGATCTGCTGCCGGTGCAGCAGCAGCTTGCGCTTGCGGCGCGGTGCGTGATTGGTCCAGGAGCCGTTCAGATACTCCGGGATGTAGGCGGCGTCGAGCCAGGCCTCGCCGTTCTCGATGAACACGTAGCCGTCCACCAGTGACGCGCGGCCCATCCGCAGCGACTTCACCTCGCTTCCGGTGAGCACCATGCCGGCCTCGTAGGTGTCGAGGATGTGGTAGTCGTGCCGCGCCTTCTTGTTCGAGGCGATGAGCTTCTCACCGGTCTCCTTGGGCATGCCGCACCCCCCTGCTCGCGATATCCGGACGAACGACCAGCCTACCGGAGGTCCGCGCGCCGGGCACCTGTCGCGGTTCAGACCCGGAGGTAGCGGGAGATCGCGATCTGCGCGGCGATCGCCGAGAGCACGATGCCCACGAGCAGCAGTATGGGCGGTACCACGAGCGACTGCTCGATCGTGATGTAGCTCGTGAACGGTGCGGACTTCGCGAGGACGTCCTGCACGAAGAACTTCACGATCGCGACCGACGCCGCCCCGGCGAGCACCGCGCCGACGAGTGCGGCGATGATGCCCTCCAGGATGAACGGGGTCTGGATGAACCGGTTGGAGGCCCCGACCAGGCGCATGATGCCGATCTCCCGGCGCCGCGAGAAGGCGGAGAGTCGGATCGTTGTCGAGATCAGCAGCATGGCGGCGACGAGCATGAGCCCGGCGATGGCGATGGCCGTGTAACTGGCGACCCCGAGCAGCAGGAAGATGCGGTCGAGCAGGCTCCGCTGGTCGGAGACGCTCTGCACGCCCGGGATACCGGCGAAGGTCTCCTGGATCACCGCGGAGCGGGACGGATCGTCCAGCTTCACCCAGAAGGTCTGGTTCAACTGCTCCGGTTTCGTGATGTCCACGATCGGGTTCCCGGCGAACTGCTTGGTGAACTCCTCGAACGCCTGCTCGTGATCGACGAAGAAGAAGTCGTCGATGTATGGCGCGAGGGTCTCCGATCGCAGGGCCTCCTCGACGGCGGCGATCTGCTCCTCCGTCGCGTCCTCGCCCGAGCAGGTCGCGCTCTGGTCGAAGTCGGTGCAGAGGTAGATCGCCACCTGCGCCCGGTCGTACCAGAACGTCTTCATCTGCTGCACCTGCAGCTGCATCAGGATCGCGGCGCCGACGAAGGTGAGCGACACGAAGGTCACGAGGATCACCGAGATCACGACCGACAGATTGCGGCGCAGGCCGTTCCAGACCTCGCCGAGCACCAGACCGAACCTCATCGCACCGGCCCCACATCCGTCTGCTCGTCATCCGTCGCACCGAGACCGAGCCGCTCGGCGATGCTGCCGTCCGCAGCGGCGATCTCGACCGGGTCGACCTGCACGGCCCCGTCGGCGGCGCGCAGGAATCCCGGGATGCGCGCCTGCGGGTCCGCGCGCACCGTGTCGTCGAGTTCGGGGTCCGTATGCGGGTCGCGTTCCACCGCGGCGGGAGGAGGGCTCGTCGCAGCGGGCGGCCGATCCACCGCGGCGGCATCCGCGGCAGCCTCCACCGCGCCGTCGTCCGGAGCGGTGTCGGTCGGAGCATTGTCGGTCGGAGCGATGTCGGCGGCGCCGAGCTCCTGCGTCAGCGTCGCGCGCACCACGTCCTCGCTCGTGCGGAGCGCCTGCGCGCCCGCGTGGGTGAGATCGGCGACGGGGATCGAGGCCGTCTCGCCGTAGCCGCCGCGCTGCTCGTCGCGCACGACGACGCCCTGGGAGAGCTCGATCACGCGCTGCTGCATGATGTCGACGAAGGTCGCCTCGTGCGTCGCCATCACGACCGTCGTGCCGGCCGCGTTGATCGCGCGCAGCAGTTGCATGATGCCGAGGCTCGTGGCCGGATCGAGATTGCCGGTCGGCTCGTCGGCGAGCAGGATCGCGGGCTTGTTGACGATCGCGCGCGCGATCGCGACCCGTTGCTGCTCGCCGCCGGAGAGCTCGTGCGGGAAGCGCTTCGCCTTGCCCTCAAGGCCGACCATGCGCAGCGTGTCGGGCACCGCCTCCTGGATGAAGCCGCGCGACTTGCCGATCACCTGCAGCGAGAAGGCGACGTTGTCGTAGACCGTCTTGTTGGTGAGGAGGCGGAAGTCCTGGAACACGACGCCGAGGTTGCGCCGGAAGTAGGGCACCTTGCGGTTCGAGATGCGGCCCAGATCCTGCCCGATCACGTGGATGCTGCCGCTGCTCGGCACGTCTTCTCGCAGGATCAGACGGATGCAGGAGGATTTGCCGGAGCCCGAGGCGCCGACGATGAACACGAACTCGCCCCGCTCGATGTTCAGGCTGACGCCGTCGAGGGCCGGGCGCTGCGTGCCGCGGTACTTCTTGGTGACGTTCTCGAAGAGGATCATGACGGGAACGACCCTACGCGCCGGATCGCAAGGTGCTGCGGCGGCGCGCCGCCGCGATGCGCACTGTGTCGCGGGTTCTCAGGATGACTGGTATTCAGTCCTTCTTGAGCGAGCGCCAGCGGATCCCCGCGGCGATGAAGCCGTCGAGGTCGCCGTCGAAGACCGCGTCGGGCTGCGAGGACTCGTGCCCGGTGCGCAGATCCTTGACCAGCTGCTGCCCGTACAGGAAGTAGGAGCGGATCTGGTCGCCCCAGCTCGCGGTCACGCTCCCGGCGAGCTCCTTCTTCTTCGCCGCCTCCTCCTCGCGCTGCAGCAGCAGGAGGCGCGTCTGCAGCAGGCGCATGGCGGCGGCACGGTTCTGGATCTGGCTCTTCTCGTTCTGCATCGAGATCACGATGCCCGTCGGCAGATGCGTGATGCGCACGGCCGAGTCGGTCGTGTTCACCGACTGGCCGCCGGGGCCGCTCGAGCGGAAGACGTCGACGCGGATGTCGTTCTCGGGGATCTCGACCTCGGTCGCCTCCTCGAGCAGCGGGATCACTTCGACGCCGGCGAAGCTCGTCTGCCGCTTGTCCGCGGAGCCGAAGGGGCTGATCCGTGCGAGGCGATGCGTGCCGGCCTCGACCGAGAGCGTGCCGAACGCGTAGGGCGCGTCGACCTCGAACGTCGCCGATTTGATGCCGGCGCCCTCGGCGTACGAGGTGTCGAGCACCTTCGTCGGGTGGCCGTGGTGCTCGGCCCAGCGCAGGTACATGCGCAGCAGCATCTCGGCGAAGTCGGTCGCGTCGTCGCCGCCGGCGCCCGAGCGGATCGTGATGACGGCCGCATGCGCGTCGTACTCGCCCGAGAGCATCGTCTGCACCTCGAGCTCCGCGATCAGCGCCTCGAGCGCGGCGAGCTCGGTCTTCGCCTCCTCCGCGGAATCCTCGTCGTCCATCTCCTGCGCGAGCTCGATGAGCACGTCGAGATCGTCGAGTCGCCGCTGCACCGCCGTGAGCTTGTTGTAGCGCGACTTGCTGTGGCTCAGGCTGCTCGTGACCTTCTGGGCGGCCTCCGGGTCGTCCCAGAGCCCCGGAGCGGCGGCCTGCTCCTCGAGGTCCGCGATCCGGCCCTCGAGCCCCGGGAGGTCCATGACGGTGGCGATGTCCGTGAAGGTGGCGCGTACGGCCTTGATGCGGGCGCCGAGATCGAGATCGAGCATAATGAGATCGATTCTACCCGTGCGGCCGCACCCGCAGCGCGGGCCTGAGCGAAAAGCGATGCTTCTCGTCCGGTCAGGCCCGCGCCAGCCTCTTCTGCCGGTTGATGTTCACCAGCTGCACGATGATCACCAGCAGCAGCGCTCCGATGAACACGATCGACGCGAGCACGTTCGCCTGCGCCGGTACGCCCTTGGCCGCAGCCGTGTAGATGAACTTCGGGAAGGTGCTCACGGCGCCCGAGTTGAAGTTCGTGACGATGAAGTCGTCGAACGAAAGTGCGAAGCTCAGCAGCGCCGCGCCGATGATGCCGGGGGCGAGCATCGGCAGCGTGATCCTGAAGAACACCTGACCCGGTGACGCGTAGAGATCGCGTCCCGCCTCCTCGATCGCGGGGTTCAGCGAGGCGACGCGAGCCTTCACCGCGACCACGACGTACGAGATGCAGAACAGGATGTGCGCCACCATGATCGTGCCGATGCCCTTCTCAACGCCCATGGTGAGGAGCTGGTAGGCGAGGCCGGCGCCCAGGACGACCTCCGGGGTCGCCATCGGGGTGAAGAGCAGCAGCGAGATCGTGCTGCGGAACTTGAAGCGATAACGCACGAGGGCGATCGCGATGAGCGTGCCCAGCGTGGTCGCGACGACGGTCGCGACCACGCCGACCATGATGCTGTTGCCGAACGCCGTGCACACATCGGGCGCACCGCAGATGTTCTTCCAGTTGTCGAGCGTGAAGCCGTTCCACTTGATGTTGTTGCGGCCCCGCTTCTCGTTGAAGGAGAACAGGATCACGTTCGCGATCGGCAGCAGCAGGTAGATCAGTACGATGACGCTGACGACGGGAACGAAGGCCTTGCCCAGGCTGAACTTGTTCACAGCAGGTCCTCCGTTCCGCTCCTGCGCACATAGGCGATGATCAGCACCAGGATGACCACCATCAGCACGATCGAGAGCGATGCCGCCAGCGGATAGTTCTGAGTCTGCAGGAAGTTCGACTCGATGACGTTGCCGACCATCGCCGTGTCGATGCTGCCGAGGAACTGCCGGGAGGCGTTCACGTAGTCGCCCGACATCGGGATGAAGCTGAGCAGCGTCCCCGAGACGACGCCCGGCATCGACAGCGGCAGCGTGACCTTGCGGAACACCGTCACCGGCGAGGCGTAGAGATCGCCGCCGGCCTCGAGCAGTCGCAGGTCGAGCGCCTGCAGCGAGGCGAAGATCGGCAGCACCATGAACGGGATGAAGTTGTAGATCAGACCGAAGACCACCGAGGCGTCGGTGCCGATGAACTCCGTCGGCAGGATCTGCTTCCACGCCAGCGTGCGCAGCAGGAAGCTGATGAAGAACGGCGCGATGACGAGGATCAGCAGGATGCCCTGCAGCATCGGCCGCGAACGGGCTCGCACACCGATCATGTAGGCCAGCGGGTAGCTGATGAGCAGGCCGACCACCGTGCCGATGATCGCGTAGACGAAGGATCGCAGGATGTGCGGCCAGTACTCCTGCAGCGCGACCCAGTAGTTCGAGAACTGGAGCGCGGCGACGTACTGGCCGATGCCCTGACCCTCTGCCGGTGCCTGGAGCGAGGTGATCGCGAGCTGGATGAACGGGGTGACGAAGAAGAGCAGCAGGTAGAGGATGCCCGGTGCGAGCAGCACCAGAGCGACCCAGCTCCCCTTCCGCGGCGCCTGTTCGACGGCCTTGGTGTTGGCCGAGAACGCGGTGAATGCCATGGTGCGCCCTTACTCCGCGAGTTCCGCCTGCGCGGCGATGGCCTGCGTGGAGAAGTCGGCCGTCAATGCACCCGTCTCCAGCCGGTCGTCAGCGAGGCCGAAGGTGTGCTCGACATGCCAGCTCAGCCACACCTCGTCGCCGAGCTGGGCCGCCGGGCCGGCCTCGACATTCTGCGAGAAGACCTCGACCTGGCCGGCTCCGGGCACCTCGACCGTGTACTCGGTGCTCACGCCGATGAAGGAGACGTCGACGATCCGGCCCGGGCCGAGCAGGTTGCGGCCGGCCGTGTCGGTCGGTGCCTCGCGATGCAGGCGCAGCTTCTCCGGCCGCACGCCGATCGTGATGGTGCCGGAGTCGCGCTCGCTGCGTGATCTCGGCAGCGAGATCGCGGCGCCGTTCGGCAGTGCCGTCTGGATCATCTGATCCGTGCCACCGGACACCTGCACCGCGAACAGGTTCGATTTGCCGAGGAAGTTCGCCACGAACACCGTCCGAGGCAGTTCGTACAGATCCTCGGGGGCGCCCATCTGCTCGATCCGGCCCTTGTTCATCACCGCGACGGTGTCGGCCATGGTCATGGCCTCCTCCTGATCGTGCGTGACGTGCAGGAAGGTCAGTCCGACCTCCTGCTGGATCTGCTTCAGCTCCTGCTGCATCTGCCGACGCAGCTTCAGGTCGAGCGCGCCCAAAGGCTCGTCGAGCAGGAGCAGCGCCGGCCGGTTCACGACCGCGCGCGCGAGCGCGACGCGCTGCTGCTGCCCGCCCGAGAGCTGTGCGGGCTTCCGGTCCGCGACGTGGTCCAGTTCCACCAGCTGCAGCGCCTCGTGGGCCTTGCCGATCGGATCGGCGATCCTGCGGCGCTTGAGCCCGAAGGCGACGTTCTCGAGGATCGACATGTGCGGGAACAGCGCATACGACTGGAATACCGTGTTCACCGGCCGCTGGTGCGGCTTCAGCGCAGTGACATCCTGACCGCCGATGAGGATCCGCCCGACGGACGGGTCCTCGAGCCCCGCGACCAGTCGCAGCGTGGTCGTCTTTCCGCAGCCCGAGGGCCCGAGCAGGGCGAAGAACGAACCGGCCGGGATCTTGAGATCGAGGTTCTCGATCGCGGTGAAACCGGGGAAGCGCTTCTGGATGCCGACCAGCTCGAGATCGGCACCGGCCTCCGCGAAGGAACGCGTATCGACCATGCGCTTACAGCCCCAGCAGCTTCTGGTAGGCGGTCGAGTAGCGGTTGTCCTCTTCGGCGGTGAGGATGCGGAACTGCTTCAGTCGCTGCCAATCGGACTCGGTCGGGAAGATCGCCGGGTTGTTCACCTGATCCGGATCGATCTGCTCCATCGCCTCCTGCGCGCCCTGCACCGGGGTCACGTACGCCACATAAGCGGCGACCTCCGCGGCGATCTCGGGCTGGTAGTAGTAGTCGATGAGCTCCTCGACCTTCGCCTTGTTCTCGGCGGAGGTGCCGTTCGGCACGGTGAACGAGTCGCGCGCGACCATGCCGCCGGCCTCGGGCAGTTCGACGCCCCACTGATCGCCGAGTTCGACGTTCATCATCACGACGTCGCCGGTCCAGACGAAGCCGGCCGCCATGGTGCCGGTCTCGAGATCCTGCGTGTAGTCGTTGCCCTTGACGTTGTTGATCTGGCCGCTGTCGAGCGCATCCTGCAGCCACGCCATCGCGTTGTCGAACTCGGTGTCGCCCCAGTCGCTGCTCGGGTCGACGCCCTGACCGGACATGATCAGGCCGATCGTGTCGCGCATCTCGCTGAGCACCTGCACCTTGCCCTTGAGCTCGGGCTTCAGCAGGTCGTCGAGCGTGTGCAGGCCGCCGGGCAGCATCTCCTTGTTCCAGGCCCAGCCGGTCGTCGGCAGCTGCCACGGGATGGAGTGCTTGCGGCCCGGATCCTCTGCGAGCGCCTCCCACTCGGACTCGAGCAGATTCGCCTCGACATTGGCGAGATTGCCGTAGTCGAACTCCTGCACCTGGCCGGCGCTGATGATGCGGGCGTTCATCCAGTCCGTCATCGTGATGACGTCGTAGCCGGTGAACTGGCCGAGCTCGAGCGCATCCTTGATCGTGCCGTAGAACGTGTTGTTGTCGTCGATGTTCTCGGAGTACTTGACGTCGAAGCCGGCCTGCTCGATGAATGCGTCGAGCGTCGGGTTCGAGCTGGTGGCCTCGTCGAAGTCCAGGTAGTAGGTCCAGTTGCCCCAGATGATGCCGCCACCGCTGTCGCCGCCGGTGCCACCGCCTCCGGTGCCGCCGCCACCGGTGCTGCAGGAGGCGAGTGCCATGGCTCCGGCACCGGCGCCGGCGATACCCGCACCGCGGAGCAGCTGGCGTCGGTCGAACTGCTGCCGGCGCAGCAGCGAGACGATGTCGCGAACGATGGGATCTTCAGGAAAGCGACGCACGAGGGACTCCTTGCTAGCTCTACGAGTTGTGATGAACGTTGCAGCACCGAGCGAAGGGCGGGTGGGCTTCGTCGCCTGGGGCCGATGTCTTTGAGTATGGCGCAGACGAACAGCGCTCGCCACCTGGGTCGGAGCAAATCTCCCAAGAATTACAAGAAACAGTTATGCATCTGCAATAGAAACGACGAAATGCGCTGTTCCTTCGGCCTTTTATGCGGTGTTTCGCATTCATCACGATTGTGAAAACATGGCGGGAATCGACACTCGCACCGTAGAAGGCGCCGCCCTTTGACCCTCGTCGGGTAAACCCAGACCGCACAAAAACAGGGAATATCGTCAACTTCAACCGTGAATTTCAACGGAATCCTTTGCTTTTTCCCGGTTTGAGTGTCAGTATCAGTAACGTGAGCACCATCCGAATCACGCCGACGCTCGATGCGACGTCGAAGGCGATCATCGAGCAATTGCAGCTCGACGGCCGCCGTTCGTACGCCGAGATCGGCAAGGCCGTCGGCCTCAGCGAGGCCGCCGTCCGTCAGCGTGTGCAGAAGCTCACCGATGCCGGGGTCCTGCAGATCGTTGCAGTGACCGACCCGATGCGCCTCGGCTTCAGCCGACAGGCCATGCTCGGCATCCGCGTCTCCGGCGACACCAGGGTCGTCGCCGACAAACTCGTCGAGATTCCAGAAGTCGACTACGTCGTGCTCAGCGCCGGGTCCTTCGACATTCTCGCCGAGATCGTCTGCGAGGACGACGACGCGCTCATCGAGCTCCTGAATCAGACGATTCGGGAGATCGACGGCGTCTTGTCGACGGAGACATTCCTGTATCTGCAATTGAAAAAGCAAAAGTACGACTGGGGAACAAGATAACCATGTCTTTCGATCCGACCGCGGCGGTCGACACCACCGCCCTTCAGGCCTCGGCCAAGCGCCACATGTGGCCGCACTTCACGAACCGCAAGGTGCTCGACGACGGCATCCCCGTCATCACGCGCGCCGAGGGTCACCACATCTACGATGCTGCGGGCAAGGGGTACATCGACGGCCTCGCCGGCCTCTTCGTCGTGAACGCGGGCCACGGCCGCCAGCGCATCGTCGAGGCCGCCGCCAAGCAGATGCAGCAGCTCGACTTCATGCCGCTCTGGTCGTACGCCCACCCGGCGGCGATCGAGCTCTCCGAGCGCCTCTCCTCGTACGCTCCCGGTGAGATGAACAAGGTGTTCTTCACCACCGGCGGCGGCGAGGCCGTCGAGTCGGCCTTCAAGCTGGCGAAGCACTTCTGGAAGATCCAGGGCAAGCCGATGAAGCACAAGGTCATCTCGCGCTCGGTCGCCTACCACGGCACCCCGCAGGGCGCGCTGGCCATCACCGGCATCCCCGACATGAAGAAGTTCTACGAGCCCCTGACCCCGGGCGGCCACCGCGTGCCGAACACCAACTTCTACCGCGCCGAGGAGATGGGCGCTCCCAGCGACGACCTCGAGGCCTTCGGCCAGTGGGCGGCGAACCGCATCGAGGAGGCGATCCTCTTCGAGGGTCCCGACACCGTCGCGGCCGTGTTCCTCGAGCCGGTGCAGAACTCGGGCGGCTGCTTCCCGCCGCCCCCCGGCTACTTCAAGCGCGTCCGCGAGATCTGCGACGAGTACGACGTACTGCTCGTCTCGGACGAGGTCATCTGCGCCTACGGCCGCATCGGCGATTTCTTCGCATCGAAGGCGCTCGGCTACGAGCCCGACATCATCACCTCGGCCAAGGGCATCACCTCGGGCTACGTGCCCCTCGGTGCGATGATCGTCTCGGACAAGGTGTCGGAGCCCTTCAACTCGGTCGAGAACACCTTCTACCACGGCTTCACCTTCGCCGGCCATCCGGCGGCGGCGGCGGCGGCGCTCGCGAACCTCGACATCTTCGAGGAGGAGGATCTGAACGGCCGCGTGCGCGAGAACAGCCCGCTGTTCCGCGCCGAGCTCGAGAAGCTCCTCGACATCGACATCGTCGGTGACGTGCGAGGCGAGGGCTACTTCTTCGGCATCGAGCTCGTCAAGGACAAGGCGACGAAGGAGACCTTCAACGAGGAGGAGTCGGACCGGCTCCTGCGCGACTACCTCTCGCCCGCGCTGTGGGAGGCCGGCCTCTACTGCCGCGCCGACGACCGCGGCGACCCCGTGATCCAGCTCGCTCCGCCGCTGACCATCGGTCCGGCCGAGTTCGCCGAGATCGGCGGGATCCTCCGCAGCGTGCTGAAGGACGCCTCCTCGAAGATCTGAGCCCCGTCCTCACGAGGCAGAATCCGTGATCAGCCCGTCCGCGCCGAGTGCGCGGGCGGGCTGATCCGCGTTCACGGGCAGGTGCCGCCCACGGGCAGAAGGCCCCGCGTGCAGAAAGCCGACGACGCGACGCGCGAAAAGGGGAAGATTCGGGGGAAGGAACGCGGAATCGCGAGAAGAACCCGCGGAGAACCCGCTAATCTCTCAGGCAGACCTCAGGGTCGAAAACAGGGGGGTCGGGCCCGCCGCTTCGGGGGAAGACGACGGGCCCTGTATAGCAACCACCGGACCGTAGGGGGGGTATTTACGGGAGCTTTCGAGCTCAACATTCACGGTGATCGCTGTGTGAGCGGGGTTCCCTGTTACGGGGAGCCCCGCCGCTTTTTCTCCGGCCTCTCGGCGCGGAACACGGTGCGGCAATACCGTACCCACGCTGACGACGATATCAAACGGTGCTTGGTTTCTGCCGTGAACGACGCGCGGGGGAAGCAGAAGAGGCGCCCCCTCCCGGAGGAGAGAGCGCCTCGAAGTCTGCGACGACCGTCGATTCTGACGGCTCCGAGCCTGGGCTGTCGGCGTCCGCAGCCTCAGCGACGAAGGCCGAGCCGCTCGATCAGCGAGCGGTAGCGGGTGATGTCAACATCCTGCAGGTAGCCGAGCAGGCGGCGACGCTGACCGACGAGCAGCAGCAGGCCGCGACGCGAGTGGTGGTCGTGCTTGTGCTGCTTCAGGTGCTCGGTCAGATCCTTGATCCGCTGCGTGAGCAGCGCGACCTGAACCTCGGGGGAACCGGTGTCACCGGGGGTGGTCGCGTACTCTTCGATGATCGCCTTCTTGACTTCTGCTTCCAGTGCCATAGGGATCCCCTTCCTGTTGCTGCGCGGCGCCGCCAGCGGGATGCTGGGGCTCTCTCTATCCGCGGCCGTTCGACGGCAACCTTCATAGTCTAGCATCCTCTCCGCCGCTCGTGTCCCCTGCCGCTCGATCCGGGCCCGACCTCTCGAGCCGTTCTCTCGGCCCGAGACCCGACTCACGCTGCGACATCGCGAGGAAACGGACTTGTGATCGTCGCTTCACAGGCGCGAAATGAGCCGGAAACAGCTTCAACGCAGACTGTGTGCACGCTCGTTCTCGCAGCCCGCGCTGAGCCGAGCGGATCGCCCGGCGACGGGCATCACCGAGAGAAAGGATGGCGTCACATGGAAGCCACGGACGTCTGGACACTCACGAGCAGTGCGCTCGTTCTCATCATGACCCCCGGGCTCGCCCTCTTCTACGGCGGCCTGGTGCGCGTGCGCTCCGTCGTCAACATGATGCTCTTCAGCGTGAGCGCCATGGGGGTGGTCGGCATGCTGTGGATCGTCTTCGGCTACAGCATGAGCTACTTCGCCGACGGAGAGAGCGGATTCGCCGGCAGCCCGTTCAAGGACTTCGGCCTGCTCGGCAGCGATCCGGCGGGCTTCATCGGCGTCGGCTTCGGCGCCGTGTTCGCCATGATCACGACCGCGCTGATCTCGGGCGCGATCGCCGACCGCGTCGGCCTCGGCTCCTGGGTGCTCTTCTCGGGCGTCTGGGCGACGCTCGTCTACTTCCCGGTCGCGGCCTGGGTCTGGGGCAACGGCTGGATCATGCAGCTCGGCTCGATGCTCGGCGCCCCGGATGTGATCGACCTCGCCGGGGGCACCGCGATCCACATCAACGCGGGCGCCGCGGCACTGGCTCTGGCGCTCGTCGCAGGTAAGCGCCGCGACTTCGGCCCGGGATCGCACAAGCCCCACAGCGTTCCGCTGGTCACGATCGGTGCTGCGCTCCTCTGGTTCGGTTGGATCGGCTTCAACGGCGGCCTCGCGACCGAGGTCGCGGACGCCGGCCTGATCCTCGTCAACACGATCGGCGCCCCCGCGGCGGCCATCATCGGCTGGCTCGTCGTCGACGTGATCCGCGGCAAGAAGCCGGGCGTGATCGGCGCCGCCTCCGGCGCGATCGCGGGCCTCGTGGCCATCACTCCCTCGGCGCTCAATCTCGCGCCGCTGTGGGCGCTGCTGCTCGGCCTGATCGCCGGCGCCGTCTGCGCCTGGTCCATCGACCTCAAGTACCGCCTCGGGTACGACGACTCGCTCGACGTGGTCGGGCTGCACCTGGTCGCCGGACTGATCGGCTCCCTCTACCTCGGGTTCTTCGCCTTCGACGACGGACTGTTCACCGGTGGCGACGGCGGCCTGCTGCTCGTGCAGGCGATCGCCTCCTTCAGCGTCCTGGCCTACTCGTTCATCGTCTCCCTCGCGATCGCCTTCGCGGTCAAGGCCGTCACCGGCCTGCGCGTGCCGAGCGAGGTCGAGGAGGCGGGCATCGACGCGATCGCCCACGGCGAGGAGGCGTACGCCCTCGACGAGACGGAGCTCGCCGGCACGAGGTAGCCGCGCCCTCCCCTGAGACCGGGGCGAGCTCGAGTAATGACGCTCGAGCTCGCCC
>NZ_JBHSRW010000014.1:0-24325 GCF_042659205.1 Leucobacter soli | reverse complement strand
GAAGTTCAGGGTCGTATTTGCTTGGCATCGTAGTTCCATCCTTATATAAAGATCGGAACTGAAACCAGGCCAATTCAAACTACATTCTTGAGCACTTTGACCAGAAGACGAAACGTCAAGAAGGCTACGCGCTCGGGGAGCGTCGCGTGAAGGGCTTCAACTCCATCTTCGCCACCGCATCCATCACCGCGGCCCGCACCTACTACCAAGAGTTCAAAAACCAGCAAGAGGCACTGCTCCCGGATCAGCGGCTCAAGGTCGCGACAATCTTCTCCTATGCAGCAAACCCCGACAGCGAAGACGGATTACTCGACGAGGAAGGCTTCGAAACCGACGCCCTCTCCGGCGATGCACGTAGCTTTCTCGAGACCGCGATCTCTGATTACAACCGCATGTTCGGCACCAGCTTCGACACGAGCTCCGATAGCTTCCAGAACTACTACAAGGACCTCTCGCAACGACTCAAGACCCGCGAGATCGATCTCGTCATCGTGGTGAACATGTTCCTCACCGGCTTCGACGCCACCACCCTCAACACGCTGTGGGTGGATAAGAACCTCCGCAGTCACGGCCTCATTCAGGCGTACTCGCGTACGAACCGCATCTTGAACTCCGTGAAGACATACGGCAACATTGTGAACTTCCGCGACCTCGAAGAAGCCACGAACGACGCGATCGCCCTGTTCGGCAACAGAGACGCCACAGGCATCGTGTTGCTGAAGCCGTACCGTGAGTACTTCGAGCAATATGCCGAGAAAGTCACGCAGCTCATGCAGCAGTACCAGCCAGGTGCGCTGATCGTGGGCGAAGAGAGCCAGGTCGAGTTCGTGAAGCTCTACGGTGAGATTCTCAAGCTCCGCAATATCCTCACCTCGTTTGATGACTTCGAGAACGACGAGATCCTCTCTGCCAGGGACATACAGGACTACCAGTCCACCTACCTCGATCTCTGGAACGAACGTAAGCGCGCGACCCAGAGCGAGAAGGAAAGCATCATCGAGGACGTGGTCTTCGAGATCGAACTGATCAAACAGGTCGAGATCAACGTTGACTACATCCTGCTGCTCGTGCAGAAGTACCGTGAAGAACGCGGCGACGGCGAAGACAAAGAGCTGCGTTCAGGCATCAGCCGTGCGATCGATTCAAGCCCGTCACTGCGGAACAAGAAGGACCTCATCGAGAACTTTGTCGATTCCGTCTCGGTGAAGGGCGAGATCGAGGCCGAGTGGCAGGCGTATGTAGCGGCGCAGCGCGAGAAGGAACTCGCCGAGATCATTTCGACCGAGAATCTGAAGCCCGAAGAGACCGAACGGTTCATCGATGCCGCGTTCCGTGACGGCCAGCTTCGCACGACGGGCACGGCGATCACGAAGGTGCTGCCACCGGTGTCGCGGTTCTCGAAAGACAAGGGACACCGCGAAAAGAAACAACGCGTGATCCAGCTGCTGGGTGAGTTCTTCGACCGATTCTTCGGACTGACTACGGGTGGAAGTTAACGGCTCCTAGCCGTTGATACTCAAGGACCTCTCGACTCTGCTCCACAGATTCTCGTTCCAACCCTCCCCCACTGTGGCCGCTCGACCCCCTGCCTGTGGCAGGGGGTTTTCGCTTCCTCGGAGCCGTCGCCCTCGTGATGCGGAGACGCGGGCGGATGACCATGTACACCGGGCTGATGAACGCGTATACCGGGCAGATGGTGAGGGAGCACAGCACCGGCGATCGGGTGCATGCATTGATCTCGTTCCGGCCGGGCATCAGAATAGATCCAATCAACGTTCCCCAGCGATCGAGGAAGATGTCGAGGTGCGTGTCCGGTGACTTGGGCGAGAAAACTCCAGCGCGTGCTCGTCGGAGACGCGACGGTAGCCGAGGCCTGCTCCATGATCGCCGGAGAGGCCCAGGCGCTCACCGGCGCTGCCGCGGCTCACATGTGGCGGTATGCGCGGGCCTCCGGCGAACTGGTGCTGGAAACCGGGGTGGAGCGTCGCCGAGTCAGCTGGGTCCCTGAAAGCACCGAGAACGCGAAGAGCACGGAGACCGCGAGTTCTGTGCTGCTCGCGCAGCACATGCACCCGGACCTTTCCGAGCGGACTCCGCGCACGAACACGAACACGAATGCGGATGTGAGTGCCGTGGATCTGGTAGCCGCGGGAGATCTCGCAGGCGTGCTCGTGCTGGAGGGTGCGGGGTCCGCGGTCTCCGAGAGCGACTTCGAGGAGTTCCTGCTCAACGCCTCCGCTGCGCTCTCCAACGTGATCACACTTGAGGAGGCGCGCACCGAGCAGCAGCAGCTGGCCACGGTCGCCAAGCTGGCGCTCGAACTGTCGTCGAACCTCGATATCGAGTTCGTGCTCTCGACGATGCTCAATCAGATCCGCGATCTCGCGGGCGTGCCGATCGCCTACATCATGATGCTCGATCAGTCTTCTTCCCAGCTGTTCATGCGGGCCTCGGTCGGGTTGACCGACCCCGAATACTACGGAAAGGTGAGGCTCAAGCTCGGGGTGGGGCTCGGCGGCAAGGCGGTGGAGATCGGGCAGATCTACTACACCGATGACTATCTGACCGATGAACGGTTCATCCGCGACAGCGACGTGGACGACGCGGACCTCAGGGAGGGGATCCGAAGCGTGATCGGGGTGCCGATGCTCGTCGAGGATCAGTTCGTCGGGCTGCTCTGCCTCGCCGACAGAGAGGTCCGCACTTTCTCGGATTCGATCCTGGATCTGCTGGAACGGCTCGCCCAGCACGCGGGGCGGGCGGTGCAGAACGCGAGCCTGTACGAGCGCGGCACCTCTGCGCTGTCAGAGGTTCAGCGCGACAGCGATGAGGCCCAGCACAGGATCCTGGTGCTCATGCGCCAGATCGAGGCTCGGCGCGCGCTCAACGAGATCATGCTGCGCGACGGCGGGTTGGACGGCCTTCTGGCCTGGCTCAGACAGGTCGCGGGCGGAGCGATCGTCGCGCTCGACGAGCATCACGCTCCCTTCGGTTCGCAGGGGGACCCCGACAGGGTTGCGGAGCTGCAGGAGTTCGCTTTCGCGCGAGCGCATCATCGGGGCCCGGAGGGTGCCGAGAAGCACTCTCGCCGCCCTCGGTCTGCGGCCCCGCCGGGGCGTGAGAAACGGTCGGGCGGGATGGACGGTCGTCGGATCATGTCGGTGCCGATCACCGCGGCGGGGGTGGTGCTCGGCAGCATCTGGTGCAACGCGGCGAATACGGATGTCGACGGGCTCGGGGAGGTCTTGGAGGAGGGAGCCAATGCGGTGGCCCTCGAGCTGCTGCGCGAGCGGTCGGTCGCGGAGGTGGCCGAGCGTCTCGGCCGGGAGCTCATCGTCGAGATCTTCGGTCGAGGGGAGTCCGACGCCGAGGTGCTCGAGCGACGAGCACGAGGCCTCGGCATCGAACTGAACACGATGGCTCGTTTCTGCATTGTCTGGCCTTACGCGAGAGACAGCGAATCGGCGGTGGCCGCGCTCGCTCCTTGCATCTTGGCCTCGGAGTTCCGCGGCGCTCTCGTCGTTCTGCTCACCGACGCCTATGAAGGGTTCGCAGACACGCTCGAGGGTGTGCTCGAGGCGGCGAGCGCGCGCGAGAGCGGTGCGGTGATCAGCACCGTGGGATGGCGGAGCCCCCATCTCGCCACCGAGTTCGCGCTGGCGGAGCGCCTGGTGAAGGTCGCGGCGGGGAGCAGCCGTCAGAAACGGGTGCTCGATCTGGATCGGGCGCGTGTGCTCGGCCTGCTGCTCGGCTCGGTCGACGGGATGGAAACGCTCGACTCGTTTGCGGAGATGGCTCTCGGACCGATTCTGCGCCACGCTTCCGGCGACCTGGGCGAGCTGGTGACGACTCTCGAGACCTATCTCGCCTGCAGGCAGAGCCCTCAGAAGACCGCCGAGCAGCTGTATGTGCATGTCAACACGGTCTACTATCGCGTGAATCTGATCAAGAAGCTGCTCGAAAGCGATCTCTCCGACCCGCTCCAGGTGCTCGATTTGCAGATCGCGTGCCTCATTCGTCGGTTCTTGAAGTAGCGTCTGCGAGTCTCCCCGCGGAAGCCGGCGCAAGTCGCCGAGCATCGGCGCAAGTCGGAGCGCAGCGTTGCGGTAGCCGCATGAGTATGCGCCAATTGGATTCAGAGTCCAACACAATGGGGTAGGTATGTGTGATCGCACCATTGTTGCCCTGCGATGGCGCGCCCACAATAGTGACAGACGACAGAGACGCTGGGGCCTCGGGTGATATGCAGTTCGATTCACGGAATCGCCTCAGTGCTGAGAGACGCGTCAATCCACCGGCATTCACTAACACGGGAGATATCATGTCGCCGCTTCCATTGGCGGGAGTACGAGTTCTGGATCTTACGCACGCCTTGGCGGGTCCATTCGCAACCATGATCCTGGGCGATATGGGCGCGGAGATCATCAAGATCGAGTCGCCCAAGGGCGATCTGACCAGGACCACCCCGCCGATCTACCTCGACGGCACCTCGCTCTACTTCATCTCGAACAACCGAAACAAGAAGAGCGTGCTCCTCGACCTCAAGAGCGAGGTCGGCAAGGCCGCGTTCAACGACCTGGTAGCGGCGGCCGACGCCGTCATCTACAACTACTCGAACGGCGTGGCCCGCAGGCTCGGCATCGAGCACGACGACCTCGCCGCCATCAACCCCAACATCATCACCGTGAGCATCACCGGTTTCGGCGAAGAGGGGCCCGAGGCCGACAGGCCCGCGGTCGACCTGATCGCGCAGGCGCTCTCGGGCGCGATGAGCATCACCGGCGAACCCGGCGGCGAGCCGGTGCGCAGCGGTGTGCCGACCGCGGACATCCCCGCCGGCATGTACGCCTGCATCGGGCTGCTCGCCGGTCTGCACGCGCGCCGCGAGCTGGGGCACGGGCTCCGGGTGGACACCTCGCTGTTCCACGCGCAGCTCTCGTTGCTGAACTACGAGGCGTCCCTGACGAAGTACACCGGGGTCGAGATCGGCCCGCAGGGCTCGGGGCACACGGGCAATGCGCTCGCGCAGGCCTTCCGCACGAGCGACGGCTGGCTGGTGATCGATGCGGGGTTCAACCACCACTTCAAGCAGCTCTGCCGACTCATCGGCATTCCGGAGGCGGCGGAGAACCCGCGCTGGCAGGAGCGCGAAGGCCGCCGTCAGGATCGGGTGGAGCTGACCCGGATGGTTCAGGATGTGCTGGCCACCCAGACCACCAAGCACTGGCACGGCATTCTGGCGCCCGAGGGCATTCTCTGCGCACCGGTCAATGGTGTGCTCGATGCCCTGGATCATCCTCAGAGCAAGGCTTACTCGGCGACGAGGCCCCTGTCGTTCGAGGACAACACCGTCGAGGTGCTGACCACGCCGCTGTGGTTCGACAAGCAGACCGAGCATCCGATGCAGGATCCGCCGGGGCTCGGAGAGCACACCCGAGAAATACTCACCACTGTTCTGGGCTACGACGAGGAGCGCGTGGAGCGCGTGCTTCGCGAGGGCACCGGCAAGAAGGGAAACTAGAGAATAATGATCCTTGATCGTGGAGAGGTCATCGTCGTCGGCGGTGGCATCGTGGGAACGACCACGGCCTGGTTCCTGGCCGAACGCGGAGTCGACGTGGTGCTCGTGGAGCAGGAGGACCTCGCCTACGGGGCCTCGGGCCGCAACATGGGCTTCCTGGTCATAAGCAATCGCTGCAGCGGAATCGAGCTCGATTTCGCTCTGCACGGAAGGTCTCTCTACGAGGGCTTCTCGGAGCAGCTCGGCAACACGTTCGAATACCGTTCGAGCGGCGGTCTCGCGTTCTTCAACGACGAGGCAGACGCCGCGCTCTTCCGCGAGTTCGCGGAGGAGCGCCGGTCGGTGGGTCTCACCACGGACTACCTCGAGCCCTCCGAGGTGCGCGAGGTAGCGCCGATTCTGACGGGCGACGTGGTCGGCGGCGTCTTCTGCGCCGAGGACGGCATGATCCGGACCCCGAAGTTCGTTGCGGCGCTCGGCGCGGAGTGCGCGCGGCGCGGTGTGCGCATCCACACGCAGACGACCGCGACGCGCTTGAAGCGCGGTGCGGACGGCAAAGTGATCGGCGTCGAGACGACGCGCGGTCAGGTGCTGGGAGACCGTGTGGTCTGGGCCGCCGGCGTCTGGAGCAAGCTGCTGGCCGATGAGGGCATCGAGATCAACATGGAAATCGAGCGGCTCGGCGCGCTGCTCACGACCCCGATCGCCGAGACGGTCGATCCCGTGCTCTACGGTCCGTCGATCGCCACGATGTACCGTCACTTCCGCACGCTCTCCTCCTTCGAGTCGACCTATGCGGACCGTCAGGAGCTGCTCTCCGGCAAATTCACCCAGAACATCAATCAGATCGACGGCGGCAACCTGATGCTCGGGTGCCCGATGGACTACCCGAACTCCTTCGAGGATCACCCCCCTGTCGACGGCCTGATGCGGGCGCTCAACGAGTTCCGGCGCAGCTGCCCGGACCTGAAGGTCGGCATCGAGCGGGTGTGGGCGGGCCTCGTGCCCAGCGTCAAGGACGGGCTGCCCATCATCGGCGATATCAAGGAGGCCCCGGGGCTTCTCATCGCGACCGGGCACGAGCACGGAAACGTCGCCGGCCCGGCGACCGGCGAACTGATCGCCCAGCTGGTCACGGGCGAGGAGTCGTCGTTCGACGTCGAGCGCTTCTCCCCCTACCGCGAGGGGCTGATCGCGGCATGACCACTACGAACAAGACAGGGAGAGGCGAAATGGAATTCGAGACACTGACCGTCGACCGCGACGGACCCATCTGGCGCGTCGCGATCAACAGGCCGGATCAGCGCAATGCGCTCAACTGGGCCTTCCACACAGAGTTTGCGCAGCTGCTCGACATCGCCGAGGATGACCCTGAGATGAAGGTCATGACGCTGGTCGGCAACGGCCCCGTCTTCTCGGCGGGTGGCGACATCCGCGAGGCCGCTCAGGGATACATCGACGAGGCGATCGCCTCCGGGCGGCCGAAGCACCAGGTGCCGCAGCTGCCCCGAGCCTGGTACTTCCGCAAGTTCCTGATCTCGGGTGTGCACGGCTATGTCGGCCCCGAGGCCAACCTGCTGCTGGGGTGCTGCGACTTCGTGGTGGCCGCCGAGAAGACGAAGTTCAGCTTCGAGGTGCTGCGCGGCGGTGGCGAGGGCTTCACGAGCTCGATCCTGTCGATGATGCTGCCGATGCGGGTCATGCTGAGGCTGTTCACGCAGGGATCGTGGTTCGACTCTGAGCAGGCGCTCAACTGGGACTATGTGAACCGGGTTGTTCCCGCCGACGGCGTGCGCTCCGAGCTCGAATCGTGGGCTCAGGAGCTCGCGAAGCTTCCGACGGAGCAGGTCGCCGCGTCGAAGGAATACATGCATCGAATCTACGAGCTCAAGGGCCTGTCGAACATCGTCGGCGTGGGCAACCATAATTCGGGGCATGGCGGTTCCGACGGAAAGGAGTTCTACCGACTTCTGCTCGAGAAGGGGATGCGCGAAGCGCTGAAGTATCGCGACGACGGGTACAGCCCTTCGCACAGTCAGGTGTAGGAATACGGATTTCTCGTTAGCGGCGGGCAAGCATCCCGACGATGCAACGAAGTATCGTCGGGATCACCCGGTTCTTCTCGGCCGAACCGCCACGCACAAGCCCTGCCGGGTGGCCGCCCCCGCTACACACACGCCGATCCTCTCGCGGGATCGGCCGGTTCGGCCGATTCACCGGAGCACGCGACTTGCGGCTTTCATCATGATTACGATTCACGGGAGTAAGTTATGAAGACCCCAATCACTCGGCGCGATGCACTGCGCCTGAGCCTGGTGACGGCTACCGGAGTCGCCCTCGGCGGTTCACTGGCGAGCTGCAGTTCCCCCAGCGGCAGCGGTGCCGGCGGAGAAGGCGGCAGCGGCGGCATCCTGCGGTTCGCACTGACCGATTCCGGTCAGGGCGAAGTGCTCGATCCCGCCCTGGTCAAGTACTCGAGCGAGATCATCTACTGCGGGCAGATCTACGACTCGCTCACGAGAAGCGACGCGAACTTCCAGGTGCAGCCTTCGCTCGCCACCGACTGGGAGGCCAACGACGACGGGACCGAGTGGACGTTCCACCTGCGTGAGGGCGTCGTGTTCCACGACGGTTCCCCGTTCACTGCCAACGACGTCGCCTTCTCGGTCACGCGCATCCTCGACCCCGCGCTCGGTTCGCAGTCCTACGCCCGTCTCGCTCCGAGCATGGACCCCGAGGGCGTCACCGTGGTCGATGACCACACGATCACCTTCACCCTCAAGCGACCCGACTCGCTGCTCCCGAACGCGCTGTCGGAGCGGTCGTGCAAGATCGTCAAGGACGGCACGGAGGAGTTCACCGTCGAGACCGCGGTCGGCACCGGCCCGTTCAAGATCACCTCGTGGACTCCGGGCCAGCAGTGGGAGCTCGCGAAGAACGAGGACTACTGGGAGGCGGGCCTCCCCTACCTCGACGGCGTGAAGGCCGTTGTGCTCGCCGAGCAGGCGACGAAGCTGCAGTCCCTCCGTTCCGGCCAGTTCGACATCGTGGATGCGATCGGGTTCACCTCGGCCGCTCAGGTCGAGGGCGACGAGAAGGTCGCGCTCGTGTCGATGGAGAACCGGTCGTGCTGGACGTTCGCCATGGACACGCGGATGGCGCCGTTCAACGAGGATCCGCGCATCGCGCAGGCCATGAAGCTCGCGCAGGATCGCGACCTGATGGTGCAGACCGCCTTCCTTGGCTTCGGCACCACCACCGCGGATGTTCCTGTTGCGTCGGAGTCGCCCTTCTACCCGAGCAGCCTCGACGGATCGCAGAACATCGAGAAGGCCAAGGAGCTGCTTGCCGAGGCCGGCTACCCCGACGGCATCGACATCGAGCTGAACACGACCGCTGAGAGCGCAGGCATGCTCGACATCGCGACGACGCTGCAAGAGGTCGTGAAGCCCGCGGGCATCCGCATCCAAATCAAGCAGCACTCGGGTGCGGCCTACTGGGACAACGCGTACCGCAAGACCGCGATGTTCCAGGACTACATCAACGCGCGCCACCCGGTGGACATGCTGACGCTCTTCTACGTCAGCGACGCCGATCTCAACTACACGGGCATTCAGGATGCCGAGCTCGATGCCCTCGTGGCGGAGGTGCTCGCGACGCCCGACGAAGAGGCGCGGACGCCCATCATCCAGCAGGCGATGGAACGCGTCGCGAGCGAGTTCTCGTACGCCATGCCGGCTTTCTCGTCGGCGACGTGGGCGACCGGGACCAATGTGAACGGTCTGGAGCTCAGCAACACGGATATGGCGGTCTTCAAGGAGATTCGTCTTTCGTAGGCGAGTGCCGTCCAGTGGGTAGACGAAGGATTGTGGTGTGACGACGACGTCAACGGTCGCGAAAACAGGCTCCCGAAGCGGGAGCGTGTGGCGAACGACGGTGAAGGTCTCGCAGCAGCTGGGAAGCATGCTGCTGACCCTGCTGATCATTTCCATGCTGGCCTTCTTCGGCACGAGCGGCTCCGGCGAGAACGTCGCCCGGAGCGTGCTCGGCCGTGAGGCGACTCAGCTGCAACTCGACGCCTACATCGCGGAGCACTCACTGGACGACCCGCTGATCGTGAGATATGGAAGGTGGCTGGGTTCGTTCGTTCTCGGCGATTGGGGCGTCTCGCCCCAATCGCAGAGACCGGTGATCAACGATATCTGGCCCCGGGCCGAGAACACGCTGATCCTGGCGTTGGTCGCCATGGTGATCGCCACCGTCATAGGGCTCCTGGCCAGCGTCTACATGGCCCAGCGGATCGGCAAGCCGGCCGACACCGCTCTTCTCACGACCTCGATCGTGATCGCCTCGATGCCCGAGTTCGTGGTCGCCTTCGGCCTGGTCATGATCTTCGGGGTCTGGCTCGGCTGGCTCCCGGTCGACTCGACCGCGGTCATATACGGAACGCCGCCGGAGGTGGCGAGGGCCTACATATTGCCGGCGCTCGCACTGGCTCTGACGGTGATCCCGTATGTGCTCCGCGTCGGCCGCGTGGCAATGGCCGAGACGCTGATGGAACCGTATGCGCGCTCGGCCATCCTGCAGGGGTTGAGCAGGAGGCGAGTGCTCTGGATCAACGTGCTCCCCAACGCCAGCGGTCCGATCATCAACGCCATCAGCCTCAACCTGGTCTATGTGCTCGGCGGAGTCATCATCGTCGAGAACGTGTTCGGTTTCCCGGGCATCGGCCAGGCCCTCGTGGCTGCGATCAACAGCAAGGACACCAACTCGGTCTTGGCGATCACGATGCTGCTCGGCATCCTGTTCATTCTGCTGAATCTGTTGACCGATTTCGTGGCCGTTCTCGCAAACCCGCGCTCGCGGAACGGAGGCAAGCGATGACTGCACCGGTGAATCTGCCCAACAACCCCACTGTTCCGATCAAGGTGGTGCGGCCCACGAAGCCGAAATCCATCCTCCGCCGTATGGCGCGGACGTGGCAGGGGCGCGTGGGGATGCTGCTCGGCGCCTTCATCCTGGCGCTCATCTTCCTGGGGCCGTTCTTCGCCCCCTACGACCCCCAGGCGCTGGCGGTCGGGAGCCCGCTGGAAGGGCCCAGCGCGAAGCACTGGCTCGGCACCGACAACCTGGGCCGCGATGTGCTCAGCCGGCTGATGAACGGCGGGGTCAACATCATCCTGCTGCCGGTCATCATCGTGCTTCTCAGCTTCTTGATCGGGGGCGTGCCGGGCATCATCGCGGGGTACAAGCGCGGTGCGTTCGACACCATCGTCACTCGGGTGTTCGACATTCTGCTGACGCTCCCCCCGCTGCTCGTCGTGATGATCATCATCGCCTCGTTCGGCAACAACCCGATCGTGCTGGTGGTCAGCGTGAGTCTGGTGTTCGCCCCTCGTGTGGGGCGCCTGGCCCGAGCCTCGACGCATCAGGTGGTGGTGCGCGACTACATCCAGGCGGCCGAGGCGCGGGGAGAATCCCTGGGCTCCGTGCTCTTCCGCGAGGTGATGCCGAACATCGCAGGCCCCATGATCGCCGACACCGCACTGCGCCTCACCTACGCGGTCGTCTTCGTGGCCTCCCTCAACTTCCTCGGGCTCGGCGAACAGCCTCCGTCGTCCGACTGGGGTCTGGCCGTGTCGGCAGGGCGAGAGTATGTGATGGCGCAACCCTGGGCCGTAGTGGCCCCCGCCGCCGCGATCGCCGTGCTTTCCCTTTCAATCAATCTCGTCGCCGAAGCGCTCACGCGCGAAGTGGTGCGCACGCCGGAGGGGGCATCGCTGTGAACACGGTCCTCGATATCAGGAATCTATCGCTCGCCTACTCGATCGAGGACGGCCTGCGGCACGTTGTTCGGGATGCCTCTATCTCGGTCGAAGCGGGAACGGTCATAGGCCTCGCGGGGGAGTCGGGCTGCGGCAAGAGCACCCTGGCCCTCGCCGCGCTCGGTTACGGCAAACCCGGTGTGAAAGTCGTCGGTGGTGAGGTGCTCTTCCAGGGGAAGAACCTGATCGAGCTCCCCCGCCCAGAGCTCCGCAAGCTCTGGGGCCCGGGTCTCGCTTATGTGCCGCAGGGCCTGTCGAACGCACTCAACCCTGCCCAGAGGATCGGGCGGCAGCTGACGATCGCGATCAGGCAGCACATGAAGGATCTCTCGAAGGAGGAGCTCCAGGAGCGGGTGACCCGGCTCATCGCGAGCGTCGGGATCCCGGAGCCGGAGCAGGCGCGGAATCGCTACCCGCACCAGTTCAGCGGCGGCCAGCAGCAGCGCCTCGGCCTGGCCCTGGCGATCTCCTGCGACCCGGAGCTGCTCATCCTCGACGAGCCGACCACCGGTGTCGACGTCTCCTCGCAGGTCGAGATCATGCGGCTGCTGCGCAACCTGGTCTCCGAGAGCGGCATGTCGGCGATCTTCGTGAGCCACGACCTGGCGGCCCTGAGCGGACTCGCCGACTCCCTGGCGATCATGTACGCGGGCGAGATCGTCGAGTCGGGCCCGACTCGGCAGGTGATTGACAACCCCGCCCACCCTTACACCCGCGCACTGCTGTGGGCCGCGCCGCGCTCCGACGCCAGCATGCCGATCGGCATCCCGGGAGTGCCGCCGGTCGGCATCGTCGAGGGCGAGTGCGCGTTCGCGGCGCGCTGCTCTCTCGCGACCGCCGCGTGCCGGGATGGGAAGCCGGCGCTCGTCGATGTGGGAGCGCGTCAGTCCGCCCGATGCATACGCACGGCCGAGGTGCAGTCGCTCGTGCAACCGACGAGGGTCGCCCACAAGGCGGTGTCGGCCGTGGAGCACCGGCTGCTCGACGTCTCCTCGCTGTCGTGCACCTACGAGAACGGCGGCCGATCGGTTCAGGCGGTGTCCGATATCTCGTTCTCGCTCGACCGCGGCAAGACGCTCGGCATCATCGGCGAGTCGGGGAGCGGCAAGAGCACGCTCATCCGCACCGTCGCCGGCCTGCACAGTGCGGCGAGCGGCACCATCCGCCTGGAATCCGACGCTCTCCAAGACTCGGTGAACCAGCGGACCCTGGCGCAGCGCCAGGAGATCCAGCTGGTCTTCCAGGACCCCGACACCTCGCTCAACCCGCGTCACACGGTCGGGACGCTGGTCGGGCGCCCGCTCGACGTCTACCGGTCGGGCCTCTCGGCGAAGGAGCGCCGGCTCGAGATCTCGCGTCTGCTCGATTCCGTGCTGCTCTCGCCCGAGTTCGCGAGCCGCTACCCGCACGAGCTCTCCGGCGGTCAGCGCCAGCGAGTGGCGCTCGCCCGGGCATTCGCGGCGAAGCCGAAGCTGCTGCTGTGCGATGAGGTGACCGCTGCGCTCGACGTCTCGGTTCAGGCCTCGGTGCTCGAGCTCATCGCAGACCTATCGGCCAACACGGGAACATCGGTCATCTTCGTCAGCCACGATCTCGACATCGTGCGGGCCATCGCAGACGACGTGATGGTGCTGAAGAACGGGATCTGCTGCGAGTACAACTCCGCCGAGGCGGTCTTCTCGCGCCCCGAGCACCCCTACACGCAGGAGCTGATGGCGGCCACGACGGAGATGCATCGGCTCGAGGCCGCAAGTTAGTCCACCGGGCATCCCCGATGCGCCGGTCGAAAGTTCACAGATAACAACAGATAGCTCACTAGGAGTAAATGATGACACGCATCTGCTTCCTCAATCCTTTCTGCGGGGATAGGGCGGATTCACTGATCGAGGAGACCGTTTCGCCCTACCTGCGCAACGGCACCACAGTCGACGTCTGGCATCACAAGACCGGGCCCGACTTCCCCGATTACTACGTCTCCAAGCACCTCACCGAGGTCGAGATCATGCGTTCCGCCGTGGCCGCCGAGCGGGCGGGCTACGATGCCTTCGTAATCGGATGCTCCTACGATCCCGGGCTGACGCAGTGCCGTGAGCTCGTCAACATCCCGGTGGTCGGGCCGCTCGAGTCTTCGACCGCGCTGGCCCGATCGTTCGGGCACAGATACTCGGTGCTCACCGACCACCACAAGGCGGTGCCCGAGCTCGAGGATCGGCTGCGCGTCTACGGCACGTCCGCGAACTGCCGCTCGGTGCGAGCCATCGACTGGTTCGGATCGGACATGCTGCTCGACCTCGACGCGGTCGCCGACGATGCGAGGGCGAAGGCCGACGAGGTGGCCGAGCGGGACGGCGCGGAGGCGATCATCTGGGGCTGCACCCTGATCGCTGCCGCCTACGAGCGGGCGGTGCTGCAGGGCAGGCCGGAGACCTCCCAGGTCGCGATCATCAACCCCAACGTCGTCGCGGTGAAGGTCGCCGAGATGTTCGCCGACATGCAGGCCGTCGGCCAGTACCGGATGTCGCGCAAGAGCTACTACCAGCCGCAGAGCCACCACGATCAGGAGAGCGCCGACCAGATCGCCGCGCTGCTCGGCGTGGATCCGGTGATCTGAGTTCTACAAGTAGAGGTGTGAGGAGAATCAAGTGTTGACGAAGCAGAATTGGGTCGAGCGCGCTGAGAACGTCGAGGTGGAGTGGCGCGCGTTCATCGACGGCTCCTATGTCGAAGCGCAGTCGGGGAAGACCCGGGAGAAGATCAATCCGGCCGACGGCTCGGTGCTCGCGAACGTTGCCGACTGCGAGGCGGCGGATGTCGACCTCGCCGTCGCCGCAGCTCGCAAGGCGTTCGAATCCGGTGAGTGGGCCGAGAGCGGTCCCCGCCATCGCCGGGAGGTGCTGGTCGCGTTCGCCGACCTCATCGTGGCGCACACGGAGGAGCTGGCGCTGCTCATCACCCTCGACATGGGCAAGCCCATCAGCGACTCGATCGGCGAGGTCGGGTCGTCGGCCCGGGCGGTGCGCTTCTACGCCGAAGCCATCGACAAGGTGGCCGGCCAGGTGATGCCGACCGAGCCGGAGTTCGTGACCCTGGTGACGAAGGAGGCCGCCGGTGTCGCGGCCTGCATCACCCCGTGGAACTACCCGCTCAGCCAGGTCTGCCAAAAGATCGCACCCGCGCTGGCCGTCGGCAACTCGGTGCTGCTGAAGCCCTCGGAGCGCGCCCCGCTCGTGGCCATCCGGCTGGCCGCGCTCGCCGCCGAGGCGGGCATCCCCGCAGGTGTGCTGAACGTGCTGCCCGGGCTCGGCTCGACCGCCGGCCAGGCGATCTCGCTGCACATGGATGTCGACAAGATCAGCTTCACCGGGTCGACCGGTGTGGGCAAGAAACTGTTGCAGGCCGCAGGGCAGTCGAACCTCAAGTCCGTGTCGCTGGAGTGCGGCGGCAAGTCGCCGAACATCGTCCACAGGGACGCGCGCGGTCTCGAGGAGGTCGCGAAGGTCGCCGCCGAGGTCGCCTTCGTCAATCAGGGCGAGATGTGCAACGCCGGCACCCGCCTGCTGGTGCACGAGGACATCTATGACGAGTTCATGGGGCACCTGGCCGCCGCCTCGCAGGGATGGCTGCCCGGGGATCCACTGGACCCGACGGCGAAGACGGGGGCCATGGTCGACGCGGCGCATGTGGCCGCCGTGTCGTCGTACGTCGAGTCGGGGCTCAGCGAGGGCGCGAAGATCGTGGTCGGCGGCAAGTCGGAGGGGAACTACTTCGAGCCGACCATCTTCGAGGGCGTGAGCAATTCCATGCGCATCGCCTCCGAGGAGATCTTCGGCCCGGTGCTGAGCGTGATCAAGTACTCGTCGCTCGACGAGGCGATCCGGATCGCAAACGACACCCAGTACGGCCTCGCGGCCGCCATCTGGACGACCGACCTCCACACGGCCCACAGCGCTTCGCGGAAGCTGCGCGCAGGCGTCGTCTATGTGAACTGCTACGACGTCGCCGAGATGTCGACCCCGTTCGGCGGGTTCAAGCAGTCCGGCCTGGGGCGCGAGAAGTCGCTGATGGCGATGGAAGAGTTCAGCGAGACCAAGTCGACCTGGATCAAGTTCTGATCTGCGGGGCTCGCTCGATCCGAAAGCCTAGAACGAGCCCCGGGCGACGCGGCTGTCGCGAGAGGAGGCGGAGCGTATTGCGGTTGTCATGCGCTTCGCCTCCCACCCCAAGCATCGAATGTGCGGCTGCCGGCCCTCGGAGTCGTTCGGCAAGGAAGTGAGTAGGAGAAGCATGCCAGAGGCATTTCTTGTAGAGGGAGTGCGCACCGCTGTCGGCCGCTACGGAGGCGCGCTCGCGACGGTTCGACCCGACGATCTCGCGGCGCTCGTGCTGGGCGAGATCGTGGAGCGTTCCGGCGTGCCGGCCGACGCCCTCGACGAGGTCGTGTTCGGCGCGGCCAATCAGGCTGGAGAAGACAACCGCAACGTCGCGCGAATGGCCGTGCTGCTCGCCGGGCTCCCCGATACGCTCCCCGCCTACACGGTGAACCGGCTCTGCGCGTCGGGCATGACCGCGGTGTCGAGCGCGTCGCAGGCGATCCGAGCGGGAGACGCGGACCTCGTCGTCGCCGGCGGTGTCGAATCGATGACGCGCGCGCCCTGGGTGCAGGAGAAGCCGGGCAAGGCCTGGTCGAAGCCGGGCAACCAGTTCGACACCTCGATCGGCTGGCGATTCGTCAACCCGACCCTGGCCGCCCGCGAGAAGGCCACCATCTCGATGCCCGAGACGGCCGAAGAGGTGGCGCGTCTCGACGGCATCAGCAGGGAGGACGCCGACGAGTTCGCGGTGCACAGCCACGCCCGCGCTGCCGCGGCGATCGAAGCCGGGCGCTTCGAGCGCGAGATCGTTCCGGTGACCGTGGACCTCGGTCGGGGCAAGCAGAGCGTCGTCTCGGTCGACGAGGGCCCCCGGCCGGGAACGTCGCGCGAGGTGCTCGCCGGCCTCCGCCCGGTCGTCCCGGGCGGATCCGTGGTGACTGCGGGCAACGCCTCCTCGCTGAACGACGGTGCGAGCGCGCTGCTGCTCGCGAGCGGCGAAGCGGTCGAACGGTACGGTCTCGCCCCGCGCGCGCGCATCGTCACGAGCGTGTCGGCCGGCCTGGCGCCCGAGATCATGGGCCTCGGCCCGGTTCCGGCGACCGAGAAGGCGCTGCAGAGATCCGGGCTCTCGGTCGACGACATCGGCTCGATCGAGTTGAACGAGGCATTCGCGACTCAGTCGCTCGCCTGCATCCGGAGGCTCGGCCTCGACCCCGAGCGCGTGAACGCCGACGGCGGCGCCATCGCCCTGGGGCATCCGCTCGGATCGTCGGGCTCCCGGCTGCTGGTCACCCTGCTCGGGCGCATGGAGCGCGAAGACAGCCGCTACGGCCTCGCCACCATGTGCGTCGGCGTCGGGCAGGGTACCGCCACGATCATCGAGCGGGTGTGATCATGAGCGGATCCGCGCCCCTGCGCGTTCAACGGCACGACGACTATGTGCTCGCGGCACTGAACTCGCCCGAGAAGCGCAATGCGATCGACCAGGAACTCATCGACGCCCTGCACTCCCTCTGCGCGGAGCTCGAGGAGCAGCCCCGCACGCTGGTGCTGTGCGGTGCTGAGGGGTTCTTCGCATCGGGGGCCGACATCGCGCAGTTGCGGGAGCGCCGTGCGGCCGACGCGCTGAAGGGCATCAATCTGCGCGCGTTCCAGCGCATCAACGAGCTGCCGATGCCGGTCATCGCGGTGGTGAGCGGATACGCGCTGGGCGGAGGCGCGGAGCTCGCCTACGCGGCCGATATTCGCATCGGCACCCCCACGCTGAAGGTCGGCAACCCTGAGACAGGTCTCGGCATCATCGCCGGCGCCGGAGCCGGGTGGCGCCTCCGCGAGCTGGTCGGAGAGCCGCTCGCGGCGGAGATCCTGCTCGCCGGTCGCGTGCTCGGCGCCGAGGAGAGCCTGCGCGCCGGCCTCATCACGCACCTGGAGGAGAACTTCGAGGCTGCGCTCGCGCGCGCCGAGAAGATCGCCGGGCGCATCGCGTCGCTCGACCCGGCGGCCACACAGGCGTCGAAGCGGGTGCTGCGGGCGCCGCGGGCGGCGCATCCGCAGATCGACCTCGACGAGCAGTCGGTGCTCTTCGAGAGCCCCGAGAAGACGAGACGCATGACCGAGTTCCTCGAGAAGAAGAAGAGCAGATGAACCAGCAGAACGAGTCGGGAGCCCCAGAGGATCGGGTTCCATCGCGCGTCGGCGTGCTCGGCGGAGGGCGCATGGGCGGCGGGATCGCCCACGCGTTCCTGCTCGCCGGATCCGCCGTCGCCGTCGTCGAGCGCGACGCCGCCTCGGCAGAGGCCGCCCGAGAACGGATCGAGAAGAGCGTCGACACGTCGATCGCGCGCGGATTCGACGGCGACGCCGATGCGCTGAAGCAGGCACTCCGCGTCGGCACAGAGATGGGGGCGTTCGGCGACTGCGGGCTCGTCGTCGAGGCCGTGCCGGAGGCGCTCGACCTCAAGCTCGAGGCGCTCGGCGCCATCGAGCGGTCGCTGCCCGACGGCGCGGTCATCGCGTCGAACACCTCCTCCATCCCGCTCGCGCAGCTCGCCGAATCGCTCGCCCGCCCGGCGCGGTTCATCGGCCTGCACTTCTTCAACCCGGTGCCCGCCTCGAAGCTGATCGAGGTCGTGGTGCACGATGGAGCCGACGCCGCGCTGCCCGAGACGGTTCGCAGCTGGGTGCGCGCGCTGGGGAAGACGCCGATCACGGTCTCCGACTCGCCCGGCTTCGCCTCCAGCCGCCTCGGAGTCGCGCTCGCGCTCGAAGCCATGCGCATGGTCGAGCAGGGCGTGGCGAGTGCTGAGGACATCGATCTCGCGATGGAGCTCGGCTACCGCCACCCGACCGGGCCGCTCAAGACCACCGACATCGTCGGGCTCGACGTGCGCCTCGGCATCGCCGAGCAGCTGGAGCGCGATCTCGGGCCCGGCTTCGCGCCGCCGCAGCTGCTGCGCGACATGGTGGCCGCCGGCAAGCTCGGCCGCAAGAGCGGCAGCGGGTTCTACGACTGGAGCGGCGAGAAGTAGCAGGGGCCTCTCGGCGCCTACTTGACAAGGGGGAAGAGGATCGTCTCCCTGATCCCCAGGCCGGTCAGCGCCATGAGCAGGCGATCCATGCCCATGCCCATGCCGCCCGACGGCGGCATCGCGTGCTCGAGGGCGCGCAGGAACTCCTCGTCGATCCGCATTGCCTCGTCGTCGCCGCGGGCGGCCTCGGCCGCCTGCTGCACGAAGCGCTCGCGCTGCACCACGGGGTCGATCAGCTCGGAGTAGCCGGTCGCCAGTTCGAAGCCGCGAACGTAGAGATCCCACTTCTCGACCACGCCCGTCACCTCGCGGTGGTGGCGCGTCAGCGGGCTCGTCTCGACGGGGAAGTCCATTTCCACGTTCGCGCTTGTCCAGGTAGCGACTCCCGCGCCGAAGAAGTCGTGATCCTCGGTCCAGACCGGACAACTGAGCGCGAGCGAGGCAGCGACGACCGGCCAATCCATCGGGTCACGAGAGCCGATGCGCGCAAGTGCCGCACTTCGAAGAGGAACTATCGCTTCCTCAGTCACAGTCTCCACAAGAGGCCGCAAGCTGTCGAGCGAGTCAAGGAGTGCCTTCGGGTCGTGGCCTCTCTTGGCGCCGATCACTAGGAGGTGTCGTTCGGCTTCCTCGAACGCAAGCTCAGGCACGAAGAACGCGACCTCGGCGCCGTATTGCTCGATGAGTTCACGCACACGTTTGCCGAGCACTGCTCGGATGAGGATGTTCGCATCGAGGACGATGCGCCGGGAGATCATGTGTTCTGTTCCACCTGGCGGTCAGCTTTCCGCAGCGCCTCGAACTCGGCCACCACTTCATCCTCGGTCATGCCCCACTCTTCGAGCAGCGCGTTCGCCTTTCGTGCAGCCTCGGAGTAGGCCGCGATGTCAGCCTTACGATCCCGATGTACCGGGATGAACAGGCCGACCGTCTGCCCATGCCGTGTGATAGTGACGGGCTCGGTCTGGTCGATGTACTCCGCGAGGCCCTGACGGAACTCTCGAACACCAACGGTTGTGCTCATGGCAAGCCTCCCTCCTTGTGTAATGATGTGTACACACTAACACATCGGTGCGCGCGCGTCGAGAGTTGCGGCAGCTCGCGCCTCGGCAGCCTTGCCACTGGCGCGAGCAGAAAGCGGGCCATTTCCGGGCCATTCTTTCCGTGAAAAGTAACTGCAGCCAACTGGCACTCGCCGACTGAAACCGCGTGTTTCTGCGGATCGTGCTTATGTATACAGTACGGAAAAACACCTGATCACACTGAAAATCGAAAGGTCACCGGATCGACGCCGGTCGGAGCCACGTAGCGGAGATTACACCGCTACTGAACCCTCAAGAGGCTTCTACTCTTGGGGGTTCGCTTATTTTTCCTGGTCAGACTGTGGTTCTGGGGTGCTTCACCGTCGCCCTACGCGCCGTGACCGTCATCCTGCGCACAGTCGCAGGATCCATTTCTGCGGTCGCCGTCAGAAGCGCGTAGATTGCGTTGGGCGCGCCCGCCCGCGCCCGGCAACCCGCCCCTGAACCAGATTCCTCTGTCCTGCTCCCGAGGCCAGTGCCGTGGACCACCGGGCCAGGATCTGGCTCCTGATACCCGGGCTGCGCGATCTTGTCAGGTCGCTGCTGATACTCCGCGAGTATCTCGGCCGGGCTACGGGTCTCAGAGTGGAGGCAGAGTCACCACTCGACCACGCGGCGCAGACGCTGTTCGGGCATGCCGCGATGGTGCGGAAGGAGCCGCCGCACTTGCGAACTGGTGCCGCCCTCGACTCCGTTCGTCGTTGACGGGCGTTCCAGAATGTACGAGATCGTCGAGGCTGTACGAGATCGTGCGTCGAAAACGTACCGCGCCGACGATCTCATGCAGTCTGGTTTGCGGGACCAGACCCCAGACCCCAGACTCCATGTCCCGGGCTCTCAGCCCCGCAGCCCCCTATCGCCCAGGCGCCGGGCACGTCAGGTGCGTCGGCTTTCCGGGTCCGCCGCGGTCGATGCGATGCTCGGCTATCGGCTGCCCGCAGATCGGGCATTTCGGATCGGCCGGCGGGACGTAGGCGGGCTCGTTCGGGTCCCCGAGCTGGGAGGCTCCCTCGAACTGGTAGAAGAAGCGACGCCACGCGGCCCAGAAGCCGGGCTGGCCGTCCCACGGGGTCTCATGCCAGAGCCGTCGTTTTCGTTTGCGCACAAACAAAATGATAGCACATTTCGTTCGTGTGCAAACGAGGTAGGATGGACGGCGTGGAGCAACTGCCCGAAGACGCACTCGAACTCGATCGACAGGTGTGCTTCGCGCTCGCGGTCGCCAGCCGGAGCGTGATCGGCGTCTACCGACCGATCCTCGAACCGCTCGGCCTCACCCACCCGCAGTACCTCGTGATGCTCGCTCTCTGGGGCGACTCGCCCCTGCGCTTCGGCGAGATCGCCGACATGCTCCACCTCGACCCCGCCACGCTCTCGCCGCTGGTCAAACGCTTGGAGCAGTCCGGGCTCGTCGAACGCCTCCCCGCGGAAGGCGACGACCGCACGTTCTGCCTCGCTCCGACGGCAGCGGGCACAGCGCTGCGAGAGCGGGCGCTCTCCGTGCCGCCCGCGGTCATCGAACGGCTCGGCCTGCCCGTGGAACGTCTCATGGCACTCCGCGATGACCTCGCGATCGTGATCGACGCGGTCGAGCGGTCCGGCCGGGCCGGTTGATGCTCCGACCCCGGCGGTGCTCCGCCTCCGGATAGCCGTCGACTAGGATCCGGAATACGCATCGAACGCCGCGAACGCATCGAAACGTCGCGTACGCCGCGCTCGCCCCGTGATCGGAAGGCCTGTCGATGACCCCGGATCTGCTGCTGGTGCTCGCGCTCCTGGTCGCCGTCGTCGTCCTCTTCGGCATCGGCAGGCCCCGCTTGGATGTCGTCGCCCTTCTCGCGATCGTCGCGTTCCCGCTCACCGGCGTGCTGAGCGTCCCGGAGACGCTCGCCGGGTTCGCGGATCCGAACGTGATCCTGATCGCGGCACTGTTCGTCGTGGGCGAGGGCCTCTCCCGGACCGGAGTGACGTACCGGCTGGGCGATTGGCTCGCCGCGAAGTCCGGATCGAGCCGGACCCGGCTCATCGTGCTGCTCATGGTGACGGTCGCCGGACTCGGCGCGGTGATGAGCTCGACCGGGGTGGTCGCGATCTTCATCCCCGTCGTGATGAGCCTGGCCTCGCGGTTGGGCATGTCGCCGCGGCGGCTGATGATGCCGCTCAGCATGGCCGCGCTGATCAGCGGCATGCTCACGCTGATCGCGACCGCGCCGAACCTGGTCGTCGACGCCGAGCTCGCGCGGCAGGGGGCCGACGGCTTCGGCTTCTTCTCGGTCACACCGTTCGGCCTCGTGATCCTCGCGCTCGGGATCGGTTACGCCCTGTTCGCGCAGCGATTCCTCGGCGGTGTCGAGGCGGACGAGACGGGGAGCGCGCGCGACTCGTTCGACGACCTCTTCGCCCGTTACGGCGTCGATCGGCGCGCCGGCAGGTACCGGGTCGAGCCGGGATCGCCGCTCATCGGCGCAACGATCCCGGCCGTCGACTTCGGCACGACGGGCGCGTTCATCCTGGGGATCGAGCGCAAGCGCTTCTGGCGGCGGACGACCTTCCTGATCGCGCCGGACACGTCCGTCCGGCGCGGGGATACGCTGATCCTCGACCTCGCCCCGGACGCACCGACCCTCGGCCGGCTCGGACTCGACTACGTCGGCACGTCGGATCGCGTCTTCGACGACCACGCTCGGCAGCTCGGGGTGGTCGAGATCGTCGTGCCGCCGGATTCTCCCCTGGTCGGCCGCGCCGTGGGGGACTTGCGGCTCCGCCCGACGCATGATGTGACGGTGCTCGGCATGCGCCAGGGCGGCCGAGCCCCGGAGTCGGACTTCGCGGATCGGCGCCTGCGGGCTGGAGCCGCGCTGCTCGTCGCGGGGGACTGGGAGGCGATCCGGCGTCTCGGCGATGCCACCCGGGACTTCGTCGCGCTGGCACCGCCGTCGGAGAGCGACGAGAGCGCGCCCGCGGCGGCACGCGCACCCTTCGCCCTGCTGAGCCTGGCCCTGATGATCGTGCTGATGGTGACCGGCGTGGTGCCGAACGTGATCGCGGCCCTCATCGCAGCGCTCCTCATGGGCGCCTTCCGCGCGATCGACATGGCCTCCGCCTATCGTGCCATCCATTGGCCGACGCTGCTGCTCATCGCCGGCATGCTGCCGTTCGCCGAAGCGCTGAAGGCGACGGGCGGCATCGACCTCGCGGTCGGCGGCCTGACCGCTGCGTTCGGCGGGGCGGGCCCCTACGCGATGCTCGCCGTGCTGTTCGCCGCGACCGCGATCATCGGGCTCTTCGTCTCGAACACCGCGACGGCGGTGCTGATGGCGCCTGTCGCGATCGCCGCGGCGGGCGCGATGGGCGTCTCCCCGTATCCGTTCGCGATGACCGTGATGCTCGCGGCCTCCGCCGCGTTCGTCACCCCGGTGTCCTCCCCGGTGAACATGCTCGTCATGGAGCCCGGCCGCTATCGCTTCGGCGACTTCGTGCGGATCGGGGCGCCGTTCACCGTGATCGTGCTGATGGTGAGCGTCCTGCTGGTCCCCGTGCTGCTGCCGTTCCACCCCTGAGCTCCCGGTAGGCTCGGGAGGCATGGCGACCGGAGCGACGATTCACACCTTCGACGTGCAGATCGCGGACGTGGATCGCGGCGTCTACGAGGATCTCTCGCTGCGCGTCGCCCGGCACCCCTCCGAGACCGACGCCTTCATGGTGACCCGCCTGCTCGCATACTGCCTCGAGTACGAGGAGGGCATCGCGTTCGGGGCCGGCGGGATCTCGTCCACGGAGGAACCGGCCGTGCTGGTGCGGGATCTCACCGATCGGGTTACGGCCTGGATCGAGATCGGCGCTCCGGACGCGCAGCGCCTGCACTTCGGCAGCAAGCTCGCCGATCGTGCCGCCGTGTACACGCACCGCGATCCGGCGAAGCTCCTCGCCGCGTGGGCGGGGAAGGGCATCCATCGCGCCGAGGACATCGTTCTGCGCTCGTTCGATCCGGGGTTCATCGACGCGGTCGCCGCCGAGCTCGCGCGGCGCAGCACGATGACGGTCTCGGTGACCGAGGGGCAGCTCTATCTCGAGATCAACGGGGCCGCGCTGCACACGGAGATCGAGGAGCACCGCGCCGGTTGATCGCGGGCGGGTTCACCGACCGAGTCGCTGCGCGAACAGCTCGATGAGCGACGCGGCGAGCTCTGCCTTCGACGCCTCCTCGCGCAGCACGACCGCCCCCTCGTGATCGAGCACGCGGATCGAGTTGCGATCCGACTCGAACCCCGAGGTCCAGCCGACCGGGTTCACGGCGAGCAGGTCGACGCCCTTGCGCCTCTGCTTCTCGCGACCGAGCTCGAGCAGCCGATCCTCGTCGTCCGCGGTCTCGGCCGCGAATCCCACGACGAGCTGCCCGGCCGTGCGCTGCGCGACGAGACCGGCGAGGATGTCCGGGTTCTCCACGAGCTCGATCACGGGCGCGGCACCGCCGAGCTCCGCCTTGCGGATCTTCAGCTCCTCGACCGTCGCCGGCCGGAAGTCGGCCACCGCCGCAGTCATCACGATTACGTCCGACCCGACCGACGCCTCTTCCATCTCGTGCCGCAGTTCGACCGCGGTGCCGACCGGGACGATGCGCACCGCCGGGTGGGCCCGCACCTCGGCGAGCACCGCCGCCTCGACGTTCGCCGCGACCAGGATCACGTCTGCGCCGCGCTCGGCAGCGGCCAGGGCGATCGCCGCGCCCTGCCGACCGCTCGAGCGGTTGCCGATGAAGCGCACCGGGTCGATGGGC
>NZ_JBHSRW010000013.1:0-24596 GCF_042659205.1 Leucobacter soli | reverse complement strand
CGCCCCGGCTCATCGCCGCGGCCGGCGCCGCTCGCAGCAGGGTGTCGCGGAGAGCCGCCGAGACCGGGTGAGACGCCTGCGCGACCCTGCCCATCAGGCGCGACTGCCGCCAGACGAGTCGAGTCCGTTTCCTGCGGAGCGCGCTATACCGGGCGAGTGCCGACCCGAGATCGCCGGCGCGCCGCACGCCGCGGAGCAGGAGGACGAGCGTCGCCGCATCCTCGATCGCCTGCCCCGCACCCTGCCCGAGATTCGGGGTCATCGCGTGGGCCGCGTCGCCGAGGAGAACCGTCCTGCCTTTCACGAAGGATGCGGGGAGCGCCGCGAGGTCATGGATGTCATGACGGAGGATCGCTTCCGCGGGCGTCGCGTCGATGCACGAGACGATCGGCGCATGCCAGTCGCCGAAACGGGCGCGCAGCGCTTCGCGTTCGTCGTCGGCGCGTCGTCCTGCGTCCGTGGATTCGGTGGCGAACCAGTAGACTCGCGCATCCGGCAACGGCACGATCCCGAAGATCTTTCCGCGGCCCCAGGTCTCACCGGCCTCTCGCCGCAGGTCCAGCCCGGCAGAGGTCACACCGCGCCAGGCCGTGCATCCCGCGTAGCGCACGCCCCGGTCCAAGCCGAGGCATGTGCGCGCGTCGCTGCGCAGACCGTCGGCAGCCACTACCAGGTCGAACGGTTCCTCGACACCGTCTACGGTCACCACCGGTTCGCCGCTCGCCGCGACCCGGGCGTGCGACCCGAGACGCAGGCTTCCCCACGGCAGCGCCTCCTGGAGCACACGATGGAGTTCGGCGCGGTGAAGGCTGTGGAGCGACGGCACTGCTCCGGGCGGCAGCGAGGCGAGCCAGTCCCCCGAGGGCGCACGCTGGCCCGCGCGCATGCGCGCGACCGCATCGCTGCTGACCTCGCGCACCCGTTCGCCCAAGCCGATCTCATCCAGCGCGCCGAAGGCGTTGCCGAACAGGGTCAGCCCCGCCCCCACCGCTCCCGGGTCCTCGCGGCGCTCGTAGACGACCGCCTCATGGCCGTCAGCACCGAGGCCTGCGGCGACCGTGAGCCCGCCGATCCCCGCACCGATCACCGCAATACGCATGGATCCAGTCTCGCAGGCGGCACCCGCACTCGCACGCGTACCGAAACGACGAAAGCCCCACCTTTCGGTGAGGCTTTCGCTCCGGTGACCCCAGCGGGATTCGAACCCGCGTTACCGCCGTGAGAGGGGAATGGGCTTCCCTGGATTGACGCAGCAGACCCCAATTCGGCCCGTGTTTACGCGAATTTTAAGTGCATCAAGTGCGATACAGAGAACCCTGTCGCCAGTGTTCGTTGCCAGGATGTTGCCACGTTGCCGCCCTGCGAAGGCGGCTGGTGTGGCGGCTCCGAGTGATTATGGAGCGCGGCCCAGAAGCAGCCGCAGATCCCAGACCGCACCCGCCCACATGAACAATCAGAGTCGTATCCGGGGAGTTGAACTAACACCGGCCCCCTCGCGCCTCGAATCTCAACAAAACTTCCTGCTGCACAAGATCAACGTGCTACGGCATCTGATCTGTCTATAGCTCAACCGCGATACCCGACCTACAGGCTACTCAGCACTTTCGTTCGCACTTTTGGTGGCGCGTGTGAGGAGTCGTGCAAACAACAGGGCAGCCATCCCCTTGTCGTCATGATGTGGGGTTTGACTGGTTCTCAGACTGAGCGATCCAGAATCCGGGCGGTGCTGGCTTGTGGGGTTAGGTCGAGCCTGCGTAGCAGCTGGGCGTTGAGGGCGACGACGACGGTCGAGACAGACATAAGGATCGCCCCGATGCTCATCGGCAGTACGAAGCCGATCGGCGCGAGAACGCCCGCGGCCAGCGGCACGGAGACGAGGTTGTAGCCGGCCGCCCACCACAGGTTCTGCTTCATCTTCCGGTACGCCGCCCGGGAGAGCTCGATGACCGACAGCACCGATCGCGGATCGGAGGAGGCCAGGATCACACCGGCTGAACCGATCGCAACGTCCGTGCCCGCACCGATCGCGATGCCGACGTCGGCCTGGGCGAGCGCAGGGGCGTCATTCACGCCGTCGCCGACCATGGCCACCCGGTGCCCCTCGTGCTGCAGCTCGGCGACCTTGGCGGCCTTGTCCTCGGGGCGCACACCGGCGAACACGCGGTCGATGCCGAGATCCCGCGCGACCGTCTCGGCGACTGCGCGTGCGTCGCCAGTGATCATCACGACCTGCACCCCGGCTGCGTGCAGCGCGTCGACGGCCTCGCGCGACTCGGGCCGGATCTCGTCGGCCAGCCGCAGGGCGCCGATCAACTCGCCCTCGGCGAGCACGTGCAGGATGATCGCGCCCTCCTCTCGCCAGGCGTCGGCGACGGGAAGTTCGCCCGTCCCGTGCTGTTCGAGCAGGTAAGGGCCGCCGACCTCGACGGCGGTTCCGCCAACGACGGCCCTGACGCCCACGGCCGGCGAAGAGGAGAACTCCGACGCTGCGGGCACATTGAGTTCCCGGTGCCGGGCTGCACCAACGATGGCTCTGGCCAGAGGATGCTCGCTATCGGATTCCGCGGCGGCGGCCAATGCCAGCACCTCGGCCTCGGAGCGGCCTCCGATGGGTTCGATGCCCGTGACCGTGGGTTCGCCCTTCGTGAGAGTGCCGGTCTTGTCGAACAGGATTGCGTCCACGGTGCGCATGGACTCCAGCGCGAGGCGGTCCTTGATGAGCACGCCGCCGCGGGCAGCGCGTTCGGTCGCGATGGACACCACCAGCGGGATCGCCAGGCCGAGTGCGTGCGGGCAGGCGATCACGAGCACGGTGATCGTGCGGACCACGGCCGTGTCGGGCAGGCCGACGAGCGTCCAGATGGTGGCGGTGATTGCCGCCGCGCCGAGGGCGAACCAGAACAGCCACGCGGCCGCGGTGTCGGCGATCCGCTGCGCGCGGGAGGAGGACGCCTGGGCATCGGAGACGAGCTTCTGGATGCCGGCGAGTGCGGTGTCGTCGCCGGTGGCGGTGACCTCGACACGCAGGCCTGAGTCGGTGGCCACGGTGCCGGCGACCACCTGGTCGCCAGCACCGCGGCGCACCGTCTTGGACTCGCCGGTAACCATCGATTCGTCCATCGATGCCGCCCCGTCGACGATCTTTCCATCAGCGGGCACCGAGGAACCGGGCCGGACAATGACCACATCGCCGACGGCCAGATCAGCAGGAGCGACCTTTACCACATCGTCGCCGTCAACCTTCTCGGCCTCGTCAGGCAGCAGCGCGGCGAGCGAGTCGAGTGCGGACGTGGTCTGGGCGAGCGAGCGCATCTCGATCCAGTGGCCCAGCAGCATGATGACCACCAGCAGCGCCAGTTCCCACCAGAAGTTCAGCTCGTGGTGCAGGATGCCGAGGCTCGCGCCCCAGGAGGCGAGGAAGGCGACGGTGATGGCTAGCGCGATGAGCAGCATCATGCCCGGCTTGCGGGTGCGGATCTCGTTCAGCCCGCCCGTCAGGAAGGGCCAGCCGCCCCAGAAGTAGACGACCGTGCCCAGCACAGGCGACACCCACGAGACCCACGCGCCTTCAGGCAGATGGTAGCCGATGAGCTGGGCGAACATGTCGTTGAACGCAACGACTGGAACGGCGAGGACCAGCATGATCCAGAACAAGCGGCGGAACTGCCCGACATGGTCTCCGTGTCCGGCATGCCCGTGATCATGTCCGCCATGGCCCTTGTGGTGCGCGTGAGTATCATGGCCGTCGTCGTGGTGGCCGGAAGCCTCGTCATGACCCTGGTGGTGGTCGTGCGAATGGTGCCCCGAGTGGGGGTTCGGTTCGTTGTGGTGCGCGTGCTGGACTTCCACGTGCTCAGGATGTGCGTGCGATCGTGTCGAGGGATCGTTGCTCATGGTCTCGTTTCCTTCGTTCGTCACCCCAGTCCAGATGTGAAACAGGGGCAAGGTTCCGCGGTCCCGTGCACGTCTGCTCGTCGGGAGCGCGGAACCAGATGCCATCAGGCGGCGTTCGCGTAACGGTCAGGATCGGCGTCGAACAGCGGGCCGCAGGCCGCGCAGCAGAACCAGTACCGCTGGCCTTGGTAGTCGCGGTAGAGACCGGCTTCCTCCGCCTTCGCCTTGACGACTGGGGTGCCGGCCATGACCTTACATTCGGTCATCTCATCGGCCGGAGCCTGGGCGATGGCCTCTGCACTGGGCTTGTGGCCGCAGCAGCTCCGACCCGTGGTGGAGGTGTCGGTAAGGCTCAGGTTCTCGTGTGCAGTCATCCGGTGGATCCCTCCTGTTTGGATTGATGACGATTCGATCAGACATGGACCGGCTTGCAAGCGGGGCACCTGGCGGATCGTGGTTTCGCATTTCCACTACTCATCTTGGTTGCCTGATCTTGCGTTTTCTTCGCGTTCCTTCCCATCTTTCATTTGAGCATGCCCCCTCCAACACAATACCCCTTAGGGGTATTCCTAGCTGGCGTGGGCCTCTTGGGCGGGCTGCTGCGCTTCACCGGCGGGTCGGACGTGATGCAGGCGAGTCGCAACAATGATCGCTGCCAGACCAGCGACGACGGCCGAGACGACCGCAGCCATGTTGAGCCCACCGGAGAAGGCTGCCTGTGCAGCGCTCACCAGTTGCTCGCCCAGTGCGTCCGGGAGATTGGCCGCGGCCGCGAGCGCGCCGTCGATGCTGTCCGAGGCGGCTGCCGTGGCCTCCGGGGAGAGACCCTCGGGCAGGTTGCCGTTGATGCGGTTGCGGTAGGTGGCGATGCCGACGCTGTCGCCCGTCCGCATTCGCGAGTTGCACGTGGCATCGGAAGCCCGCATGCACCCTGCTCAAGCGCGGACAGGACGAGGGGCGTTCCGGCGGGATCTGCCGGTCGGATGGCTACTCACCACCGCACATGTGGTGATGAACGGCGCCGTCGAGGAAATCACCTCCGGGCGAATCGATCCTGGCGAGGTCATGCGGCTCTGCGTCCGGCGAGGATACCGCCGCCCAGGAGGAACAACCCACCCATCGGGTAGCCGGCGACGAGATCAATCCAGCCCTCAGGCTGGGTGGGGCCGAATGTTTCGAGGTGCGCGAGCCAGTGCACGATGAGGATCACCGCACCGAGCAGCATGAGCAGTTGGCCCAGGCGCACGAGGCGGCGGTGCCGGCGGTAGGCGGGATCGGGGCCAGGGATACCGGCCGGCTGCTGAGATTTCATGAGGGTGCCTACTTTCGTACTGCGGATGGGGCTACTGCTGGTAGGCGATGGTCGCCATCATCCCGGCTTCGCCGTGGTAAAGGTTGTGGCAGTGGGTGAGCCACCGGCCGGGGTTATCAGCATCGAACTCAAGGCGAAGGGACTGCCCGGGGAGCACGATCGAGGTGTCCTTGCGGGGGCCGCCGTCTGGGTGCTGGTACGTGTGTCCATGCAGATGCATGGGATGCCACATCGTGGTCGAGTTCGTGATGGTAAGAGCGATGCGTTCCCCCTCACTGATCGCGAGGGCATCGCGAAGGGGGTTATCCATATTCATGCGGGTACCGTTGATCGCCCAGTCGTACTTTTCCATGGTGCCGGTGAGTTCCAGGGCGATCGTGCGATCCGCGCGCTTGGAGCCCAGCGCCACGTCATCCGCCGCCGTCAGATCGGCCGCGACCGTGGGGGTGCGGGCCTGCGGGAGGGCCGTGCCGGGAGGCGGTGGGGAACCAGCCCCGGTGGAGAGGATCGCGACGGCCTGATCGACTTTGCCGAGCGCCTCGGCGATGACGGCGAACACGCCGTCGCCGGCGGTGAGGATCGCGTCGTAGCGTTCCCCCATCCCGATCACGACGCTCTCCGCCTCGTGCGGGGCCACGGGGTACCCGTCCGTGTGTGTGATCGTGAGCTGGTGCCCGGTGACCCCGAATCGGAAGGCGGTGTCGCCACCGGCGTTGATGATCCTGAGCCGGATCCGCTCCCCCGGTTTCGCGGTGAACGTCTCCGGGTCGAGCCGGGGGCGTCCATTGATGAGGTAGAGCGGATAGTAGACATCTCCCGCGTCGCCGCCGAGGAGGTCGGAGGTGGCGCCCATGAGGGTGTTACCCATCCGCATCGGCATGCCGCCATGATCCATGCCACCCATCCCGCCCATGCCGCGGCTGAGTTCCGCGAACACGTCGTCGGGGGTGGCCGTGACGCCGTCGAGCCAGTCGTCGAGCACGATCACCCATTCCCGGTCGTAGGCTGCCCGCTCACGGGGGTCGTCGATGATGAGCGGCGCGTACAAGCCCCGGTCGAGCTGCGTGCCGACATGCGGGTGGAACCAGTAGGTACCTGCGTGCGGCAACGCGAATTGATAGGTGAACGTGTCGCCGGCCTTGATGGCGGGCTGCGTGAGACCTGGCACCCCGTCCATGTCGTTGCGCAGAGCGAGGCCGTGCCAGTGCACGGTCGTCGGGTCGGGAAGGTCGTTGGTGAGGGTAACGCGGAGCAGGTCACCGACGTTGCCGCGGATCGGCTCCGCAGCCGAGGCGCCCCGATATCCCCAGGTGTTGACGGTCTGCCCGGCGAGATCCAGCGTGACGGGCTCTGCGGTGAGCGCGCGTTCGATCGTCGCCCCGGTGGTCAGGCGGCCCGCCTCGGCCGCATCGACCGCATCCGCCGTGGGCGAGAGGAACGCGGAGCCCTGCCGGGGAGTGCAGGCGGCCAGGCCCACGGCGGCGAGGGTCAACGTGCTGGCGGCGAGGAACTGGCGGCGATTCAGGGAGACGGTCATCCGAGGCCTTTCCGGGGTCGACGAGGTGCGGGGATACGGGGCAGGGGTCATTGCGCGTTCGCTTCGATGAAGGGGAGTGGGTCGATCGGCTCACCGTTCAGGCGCAGCGCGAGATGCAGGTGTGCGCCGAAGGACATGCCGGTGTTGCCCACGCGCCCAGCCTCGTCGCCGATGCGCACCCGGTCGCCGACCTGATAGGCATGGGACTCGCCCTCCATGTGGCAGTAGCGACTGGTGAGGTCTTGCCCGTCGACGAGATGCTGCACCTTGAGTGAGAACCCGCAGCCGTCGCTCGCCCAGCCTGCTTCCACGACTACCCCGTCGCCGATGATGCGGATCGGGGTGCCGTTGGCGGCAGCGATGTCCTGGGCGTCGTGGAACTGCGCCACGGGAGCAGTGCGATATCCGAAACCGTCGGTGAGGGGCATGGTCTGATCGAAGGGGTAGCGAAGCTTCGTATCGGTCAGCTGCGAGGGATCGACGAGGCCTTGCTCGGCGTTCACGCGCTGCGGTGCGACGGGGGCGGCCTGTACTTCGACGGCGCCGATCGCGTCCAGGGCCGCGGCCTCGAATGCGGCGGGGCCGCTCACGAGCTGCTGCGCGGGGAGCTCTGCGGCCGCGGCCCCCGGCACCGGGGCGAAGGGGGTGGGGAAGACGACGGGGCTCATCATGCCGGCCACGCTGAGCGCTGCGGTCGCGGTGGCGATGATGCTGCGTCGCGTCCGCGGCTGGCTTACGGTGCCGCCGGTACCGCCCGAGAGGAAGCCGAATGGCGGCATAGGGGTGAGGTAGGTCTGTGGGGTGTTCATGCGAAGAGCCCCTCGATGATGTAGTAGTTGCCGATCGCAACCGCGATACTCAGGGCAAGCGTGCTGGGAATGAAGACGACAGGATTCTTGAATGGGTTTCGACGGGTAGGCATAACTGTTCCATGAGTGGGTGGCCAGGGAAGCGAGGGGTCCGAGGCTGCGGCAGGGAAGCCGCAGCCTCTCGGTTACACGAGCGACAGGCAGACACACCGGCGGGGTGGGAATGTGATCGAATTGCCCGACTCAACCAGATGGCCGGAAGACGATCGCATGGCTGCGACAAGGGCTATGCACGCGCGGCATGCAAGACCTTCGGGCAGCGTCAGCGTCCAGGAAGCTTGACCTCGGACGAGGCCGGGCGTCAGTCGATCAGCCGCACCGCTCGTCGCGGCTCAGCGCCGGAGTGCGCGGGCAAGCTCGTGCCCAGATCCTGGCTCAAGTACGGCTGATCGACAGCGCGAACAACGACGGCGGACGGGTCGCCTGAGGCGCGGGAAGCGCACGGTTCAGCCAGCCGGCCGACTGTGCGGCGGCGCGGGAGAGACGAAACAGAGCGGGCCTGAGCAGGAAGAGCACTCCGGTCAACAGGGCCAGCATGCACAGCATGAGCATGCCCAGGTGCCCGTGATCAGGAGCTGTGCCGTGCGCGCAGCTCGCGTCACAGTCAGCGGACGCCCCGCTCACCGAGCCGTCCAAGGTCAACGCGTCGGCCGCGCGTACGGTATCGCTGGCGGTAGCTGTGCTCGCGGGCACGAGCGCTTCGCGCGCTGTAGCGGTGCCGGACAGGGAGTGCATCGCCACCAAGCCGAAGATGAGCATCAGTACGATCGCGAAGACCGTTCCGACGCTCGAGAAAAAGGGGCGCTTGGCCGTACGGTTCACCGCATCTCGCACACCAGCCCCTTTCGTTACAGTTTTGTTACCATACCATGCGCACCGGAGCTGCCGCCAGACTCCCATCGCCAGCATGTCGTGTGACCCGCTCAGGGATTGCGACTCCCAGCCTGTGCCACCTGGAATGCCTTAGCGTAGAACCAGGGCGCTCCCTCGATCTGCAGGCGGGTGCGTGGCGAGGGAGAGGAGGTGGCGATGCTGACCAGTGGTGAAACGCCGCGCAGAGACTCACCTCGCTGCCTAATCTCTTTCGGTCTGCTCGCTTTGGTGCTGGCAGGGCTCTTCGGCATGCATGTGCTGGGCGGTTCGGCCGGGCACGGCAGCCACGACACGAGACCCCTTGCCGCACTCATCGGAGGCGATCACAAAATCGCGGACATCGGCATGAGCGGCAGCGTGGTCATGGCGGTGGAGAAGCACGCATCCGGCATGATGGCTGCGCCGGATCCCGCACCCGGGGATACCCGCTGCCCTGGCCCGTGCGGGGATTCGGATCCCGGTCACGTCATGCTGATGGTCGGGTGCGTGCTCGCCCTACTGGCGAGTGTCATGCTGCTAATCGCGCCGCTCGTGCGCAGGCACTCCTGGTGCTCCCTCGTCCTCGCGACCCGTTCCCTGCTGCGTGCGGGCACCGTCTTGCCGCGGCCGAGGCCGCCGTCTCTTCTCGTTCTGTCGATCAGTCGCACCTGATTCGCGCCCGCTCCGGCCCCGGCTGGAGCCTGGCTGCGCCCTGCTTTGGGCGCGAATCTCTGATCTTTTAACTGAACGAAAGGACGCATACTCATGCGTATTCGCACGCTTACGCTGGCTTCGGCCGCACTGTCCACCGCCCTCCTGTTGACCGGCTGCTCTCCGAGCGGAATGTCGGATGGGATGCCCGGCATGGATCACGGATCCACCTCATCCAAGGCTCCGACCGAGTCCGCAGCGCAGTTCAACGCTGCTGACCAGATGTTCGTGACGATGATGATCCCGCATCACGAGCAGGCCATCGAGATGGCCGACATGCTGCTCGCCAAGGACGGCATCGATGACCGAGTGGTGACCCTCGCCCAGCAGATCAAGGACGCCCAAGGGCCCGAGATCAAGACCATGCAGGGCTGGCTCGACAACTGGGGCGTCTCCGCCGATGAATCATCGATGGGCGGCATGGATCACGGCGGTGGCATGATGTCGAAAGACAGTATGACCGCCTTGGAATCAGCCACCGGAACCGAGGCGACGCGCCTGTTCCTCGAAGGCATGATCGAGCACCACACCGGCGCGATCGAGATGGCCCAGTCCGCCCTCGATGGCGGCAAGAACCCGGACGTGCTCAAGCTTGCGCAGCAGGTCATCGACGACCAGAGTGCGGAGATCACCACGATGAAGGAACTCCTGGGCAACCTCTGATACCGGCCCAGACAGGGGATCCCCGCCCACGCAGTGGCGGGGATCCCCAACCTGATCTTCGCAGCTCGCACCGCTCTCCGGCGCCACCTGCATCCCTCCGTTGACCGGGCAGCCTGCTCGCGTCCCACAGAAAGGCATTCTCATGCCCGCATCTCTCCTTCCCCGCAGGCCTCGCCTGCACGGACGGCTGTTCATCGCCGTGGCGACGGCTGCCGTCACCACCGTCCTGGCCGGCTGCGCCGCCGTCGCCCCGACTGCGCCAGCATCCTCGCCGCCGACCTTCGGCCACATTCATGCCGTGATCCCAGAAGCCGAAGGAACCTTCCTCGTCGGCACCCACACCGGTCTCTACCGCGTGAACGGGGCCGGCGCAGTGGAGGGCCCACTCGGCGACTACGACTTCGATCTGATGGGACTTACCGACTCGCGAGGTGCGCTGATCGCTTCCGGGCATCCGGGTCTTGAGACCCCGGCGGAGCTGGGCTCCCCGAATCTCGGCATCATCCGCAGCGACGATACCGGGAAGAACTGGCAACCGGTCGCGTTCACCAACACAGAGGACTTTCACGTCCTCACTGCCAGCCCGGACGGTCGGCTCTACGGCATCGGGTCAACCAGCCCTGCGCTGCGGGTCAGCGACGATCTGGGTGCCACCTGGGAGTCCCGCTCCGAGCTCGACGCCGTTGATCTCGCAGTGACCGCAGATGGCACGATCTACGCGGCCACGCCAGAGGGCGTGCGCACCAGTACCGACGGCGGCGTATCATTCACACCGCTCGGAGATGCGCCGCTGCAGTACCTGCTCGAAGCCGCCGGTGACACGGTCGTCGGGGTCGACACCGACGGGCAGATCCGGCAGCGAGCCGACAAAGGCGAATGGGAGCTGATCGGATCAGCGACCGGCACCGTCGAAGCACTGGGGCTCTCCCCGGCCGGAAGCGTCATCCTCGTCGACGAACGCGGCATCGTTACGCTCGACGGCGATGACGCCAGGATCATCCTGCCCGCACTATCGAGCCCCTGATCGACAAAGAAGGAGGCACCACACCCTGAGCATCCAGACCCCATCAACTGTTTCCGCATCCCGGCCTCGTCACTCCGACACAGCCCCCTTGGCATCACACATGACACCACTGTTCTCTTGAATGAACGTATGCTACGATGACAGCAGCCATCTTAGATTGGAGTCGAGATGCATGGCGGTGTGATCCTGTTCCGCGGAACGGGTGCGGACGCGCTGCGCTATGTCGAGGCAGATCGGTCCCGTGCGGATGACTACTACACCCGCGACGGCGCGAACATCCAGTACACGGTCCTCGATGGCTCCGGGAACGTGACTGGTGCGTGCTCATTGTCGAACGATGAGTATCACGGCTGGGCCGACTGGGTCAGCCCGGACACGGGCGAGAGCATGGGGCGTCCGCGCCATGCGGGCGCGGATCGGCTGGGGTCTCCCCGGTTTGCGGAGATGACGATCAACGGACCGAAATCATTGTCAATCGCCGCCGCCCTTCACCCCGACGTCTCCGACGCGCTGGATGCCGCGCAGCAGGATGCGCTCAGGGAGATTCAGCGATGGCTCGCCCAGCATTCGGTGACTCGTGTGGGCCCGCTGGGCCGTCAGGAGGTGGTGCCGGTCGAGCGGATGCAGGTCGTCGGCATCTCGCACCGCACATCCCGTGCGGGTGATCCACATCGGCATATCCATATGCAGATCGGAACGAGGGTGTGGGCGGCAGGCCGGTGGCGGGCGCTGGATACGGGGGCGCTGTTCAAGCAGCAGGGTACGATTCGTGCCCTGGGCACCGCGATCCTTGCCGCGCACCCTCAGCTTGCCGACGCACTCGATCAACACGGTCTCACCCTCGACCCCGTCACCGGTGAGGTGGTCGAGTTGGAGCCGTTCAATGCGCTCATGAGCAAGCGCGGCACCCAGGTGCGCCGGAACCTGGAACGCCTCGAAGCCGAATGGGAGGCCGCGCACCCCGACGAAACCATGGGCCCCGTGGTCGCCTCGCGTCTCACAGCGCAGGCCTGGGCGCATGAGCGGCCAGCGAAGAAACTGACCACGCTCCGCGAGGAGGCGGCCTGGCTGACCGAACTGCGCGAGGCCGGCTACGACCCTGACCGCTTGGCTCGTGCACCGAAGCCGCGCATCGTGTCGCTGGATGCACTGTCGGTGGAGAAGATCGCGTCGCGGGCGCTGGATCGGTGCGCGTCAGAAGCGTCGACATGGACGCGGCACACGGTCCAGGAGCATGCCGCACGTCTGGTCACCGAGTACGGAGTCCGTACCGCCCCCGCGGGACTTGCGCAGTTCACCGAGCTTGCAACCCGCCTCGCGCTCGGTGATTGCTTCTCCGTACTGCCACCCGGAGCGCCAGCGCCGGAGCACGTCGCGCATTTGGCGACCGTTCGGGTCGTCGAGGCCGAAACCGCACTCCGCGACCTCCTCACCCAGCAGGCCCCCAAGACGCAGGTACCGCACCCGAGTGTCGAGGCGCATGCTCGGGCGCTCGGGCTCGGCCTGGATGGCGGTCAGCTCGACTCGGCGGCTGCGGTGGCATCGGTTGATCCGCTGGTGATTGTGGAGGGGGCTGCGGGGTCGGGGAAGACGACGATGCTGCTGGCCGCGACCCACGCCGCTGAGCATGCGGGACGGGCGACGAGACTGGTGGCACCGACGCGGAAGGCGGCACTGGTTGCAGCCGAGAAGCTGGGGGTTGCAGCGGAATCCGCCGCCGCTCTCGCGCACGCGCACGGCTACCGATGGAACCGCGACGGCGTCTGGACTCGCCTCAGGCCCGGGGATACCGATCCCGAGACCGGGAACATCTACGCCGAGCCGCCCGAAGCCGCTCGCCTCGAGGTGGGGACACGGCTGGTGGTAGATGAGGCGGGCATGCTCGATCAGGACACCGCAATCGCACTCCTCACCATCTGCGCGGAATCGGGAGCGTCGGTCGCGCTCGTCGGGGATCGCGCGCAACTCGCCGCCGTCGGGCGCGGCGGTGTGCTCGACGCTGCGGCACAGGTTCGGGGCCGTATCCACGACATGGCTGAGGTCCACCGCTTCACCGACCCGGCGTATGGTGCGCTGACGGTGCGGATGCGTGACGGCGACGCCCCCGGCGACATCTACGACGAACTCACTGCTCTGGGACTCATCCAATTGCATGCCGACGCGGATGCAGCACGCGCAGCCATCGCCGCCGAAGCAGCCCCGGACGAGTCGGTCACGGTGTCCTCGAACGAGGAAGCCGCCAAGCTGAACGATCTCATCCGCGACCGCAGAGTCACCGCTGGCCTCGTCGATCCCAAAATGACCACGATGGGCAGCGATGGCCTATCGATCGGGGCGGGCGACCTCGTGCAGACCCGGAAGAACAACACCCGAATAAGGGTGTCGAACCGGCAGACCTGGATGGTGCAACAAGTCGAGCAAGACGGGTCGATCTGGGTGCAAGAGCTGGAGAACGGACGCAAGCACCAGGCGAGCGTCCATCTGCCCGCCGACTACGTGGCCGCGCACACCCACCTGGCGTATGCGGCAACCGCGTACGGGGTGCAGGGCATCACCATCGCACGATCCCGCACGCTCCTCACGGACAGCACGACTGCGGCGCAGGTGTATGTCGGGATGACGCGCGGTGAAGATCAGAACGTGCTCCACCTGATCGCGGACGACCACGCGGATGGGAGGGCGCAGTTCGTCGCGGCGATGGAACGCGACCGCGCAGACCGCGGCCTCACCCACGCCACCGGACAGGCCATCCAGGAAGTTGCGGGCCTCATCGAAGACGGACCTGCCAAGCGCGTGCGGTCGGCGGTCGCCCGCCTGACGCGTCGCGCGGAGGAAGCCGAGCAGCGTGCGGCCCGGTTCGCGGAGTACGCCGACGAGTTCGACCGAATGCGGGAGCAGCATCAGCACGAGCTTGCGGCTGCGGCAAGCGTCGCGGCTTCGGCGTCCGAGACCGCAGTTGAGCTGCGCGAGTACATTCGCGTGCCGCTGCGCGACGCCGCCGTCACGGACGCGCAGGAGATGCTGGCGCTCGCTGACGCACTATCGCGGGCCGAACTGCGCGCCCGTACGGCAGGGCCATTCGCGCGGCGCAACGCCCGGAAGGTGCACGCCGAAACCCGGCGGCACCACCTTGCCGCTCGTGATCGTCTCTCCCACGACTGGGGCGAAACGGGCGTGCTGCATGCGGGAAACGGGGAATCGTGGGCAGACGCCGCAGCGGGGCGCCGCACGGACGCCGATGCTCGCGTGGCCCAGGCAGAGACGACCGCCGCGACCGCGCGTGCGCGAGTCCTGGCGATCGAGCAAGAGCAGCGGCAGGCGAAACAGCAGCTCGCCGCGCAGGCCTACTGTGCAGAACAGGTGCGGCGTGATCCGTTGCGTGCGGAATTCAACATGCCCCGCCGAGATGCCACCGCCTGGACGCAGAAAGCGCAGCGCGCCCGGGCCGAAGTCGCGAAACTCACCTCGATGACGCCCGCTGAGGCGGGGCAGTATCTGGATGCGCGCGCGGCCGCAGCCAAGGAAGCACGAGAGGCACGGACGCGTCGGATACGCGAAGCGGCCCGCACCCACGAGAGCAGTGATCCACAGCGGTCACGGCCCGGACGCAGCCTGTGAGCGCCAGCAGCCGGGCGGCCTTATAGGCCGCGTGCTGGCGGTTCATTGCGGGGCGGATCGCTCGGCATCTTGACCGGCGGCAGTCGCCTCCCCGATGGAGTGCGGGGCCTCGGTCGCAGATCGGGAGGGAGCACCCGTTCGAGTACTCGTTGCCGGGCCGCATGTGCTTGCTCAAGTTCCGCGAGCGGTGCACCGGGAGTGAAGGCCAGCGAGCGGATCATCATCCGCGCGTCATCCTGTAAGCGCAGGAACGCCGGGGCCGTGTTCGGGCCGAGGTAGGCGGGCCTGGCCGACGCCTGCCGGAACACGATGCTGTAGTCGCGCAGCCACCCGAGCGCGGCCAGGGGTGCGAGCGGTCGATGCTGCTCAAGCGTGAGCACCCGCGAAGCCTCGGGAGCTGCCGCCCATTCACCAGTGACGGTGCGGGCGTTCTCATACAATGGCCCTTCTCGGGAGAACACGCGCACCCGGCCCACTTGCGGGAGTGCTTCGAGTGCCGCCAGCACGCCCGGGGAATACCGCAGCGCGGTCTCATGCGCCTCCGGCGGCGTCCACCGCCCCACATTGGGGTATCCGGAGCCTTGGGATCGCATCTCGGCCGACAGCCGCGATACCGCAGCCGGAGTGGCGACCGCGACAACTTCGACCCGGTAGCCCGCGTCCGCGAACCGGATCGCGTTCCGGGTGACCATGCCGGCATCCCGAAACGTGCCCTCCAGCAGCACCGAATAGCCGTGCTCGCGGGCGTAGTCGAGGGCGAGGCGAACCAGGCCACCCGACACCGGAGCGGTCTGTGCGGGCATCTCGAATGGTGCTTCGTCGGCGAGGAGGTCGTATTCGGGGTGGAATTCGCGAAGATCATCACCAGTGATCTCGACCAGATCGTCCGCGCCGTGTTCGGTCAGGATCGCGTGCTGGGCTCGAGTTTTCCCCGCGGCCGGCTGTCCGCCCAGTAGCACCAGCACCGGCACCGGCTGCGGCGTGTGTCCGTCGAAGAGTTCGTGGCGCACCTTCTCGGCGAAGACCCGGGCCAGCCACGCCTCCGAACCGATTTCCTCCGTCATGCCGTCCTGGCTGTTACGCGGTGGTGAGGGCGAGCTTTTCCAGCAGCCACACCTCGTCCTGCGCGATGATCTCGGCCCGGACTTCCGGGTTCAGGACGCGAGCCTGCTGCTTCACCAGACGACGACGCGCGGCCCAGTGCTCGCGCATCTCGTCGCTGTCGGCGGCATCGCTCAAGCGCATCAGCTTGGCCGACAGTACGGAGGCGTTGTGGCGGGCGATGTCGTAGAGCATGGCATCGGAGACACCCGAGTAGTCCGGCCGGGCCTGCGGTGCAGGGGCGGTCAGGATGGTCTGGCTCATGGGCTGTTCCTCCGTTCCTGAGCTACCAGTTTACCGCCACCATCTGGACAAGCCCAGAGCAGAGGATTCGCGCAATTGAGATGCACCCCCGGCGGGCTTCCCCTGTAACCTATTATCCTCTGCGCCCAGGAGGCAGAAGTCCCCGCGCGCGGGTTCGCACGAGCCACCCCTGTGCGGTGGTGTGGGCGACGCCGTTGATCTTGCCCATCGTGACCGCAGGTGCCTCATCCCCCTGCGCGACAAGCTTGCCGTACTGGAGCGCGACGAGTTCGTAGAAGTCCGGGGTGCGCTTCGGGTTTCCGAGCGGTTTGAGGAGGTCACGCTCGCTGATTTTCCGCCCCGAAGGCAGCACGATCTTTCCGCCCGTGATGGTCACCGTCCGCTTCATGGCGAACAGCCGCTCATTGATCGCGGCCTCGATCCGAGCGGTCGGAAGCGAGCGAAGGTCTTGGCTGGAGATCGGGTCGCCCGGTCGCCACGGGAGGTAGACGACGCCCGTGATCTTCACTTCCTCGGGCACCGCGAACGGCTGGCGCTGGAGCCGGATGAACACACGCGTCGCAGTCGCCGAGTGCTCGATGTAGCGCCAGCGCCCGTCGGCGGTCTCGTTCTGCTCCGAGTCGCGTTGCGCCTGTCGCTCCCCCGCAGTCATCAACTGGTCGTTGTAGCCGAGCGCTTCATCGAGGAATGCGCTCGTGTCCTCGGTGCGCTCTCCCGGAAAGCGATCAGGCAGGTGCCACCCGTCCGGCAGGTCTTCCGGCGTCAGCAGCCCGTCGTAGGACTGATCGCCGGGGCGGTAACCAGTGGGTGTAGCCATGTCCCGATTCTAGCGAGCATCACGAGCAACTAAAACACTTGCTGTCATCGGCGTGTTGTGATTTAATCTAAAATACTCGCAGCCATCGCAGCTGATACTTGAGCTTCTTGGAGGTCGCCATGGGCCAGAGCACCGCACCCACGGACGAGCACGAGGCTGCCCCGCTGTTCTATTCCGAGCAGGAGACGGCTTCGCTCCTCGGCATCCATCGCACGACCCTTCGCACTCTCGCGCTTGCCGGGAAAGCTCCTGTCGAGCCGATCCCTCTCACTGAGCACAAGCGCGTCTATCGTCGCGTCGACGTGCAGCGTCTCGCGGGCCTCACCAAGTAGGCAGTCATGGGCAGCGTCGAGGCATACGAGACCACGAAGGGACGTCGCTACCGGGCACTCTATCGCCGCCCCGACAAGAAGCAGACCCAGAAGCGCGGCTTCACCACAAAGAAGGCTGCCGAGCTGTTCCTGGCAACGACCGAGGTGAGCATCGCGCAGGGCCGCTACCTCGATCCGGGCCGGGCAAGGGTGACCGTTGCCGAGTGGTTGCAAACCTGGCTTTCCGCACGGGGTGACCTCCGAGCGACGACACGCAGCCGCGTCGAGAACATCATCGACAAGCACATCACCCCCGAGCTGGGCAGCATTCCCATCGGAAACCTCACCCGGCTTCGGGTGCAGGAATGGGCGTCTGCGCTCCCAGGAGCACCCGCGACGGTCCGGAAGATCGTCAACGTACTCTCCGGCGCACTCCGATTCGCAGTCGAAGACGAGCGCCTGCCGTCCAACCCCGCCGCCAGGCTCAAACTCCCCAAGCCGACGAAAACGCGCAAGCGCTATCTCTCACACGATCAAGTCGCGGCTCTCGCTGGGGCCATCGATGAGATGAAGGACGGCAAGGACTACGGGTACGGCCTCGTCGTGCTCACCCTTGCGTATTGCGGTCTGCGCTGGGGCGAGTTGTCCGGGCTTCGCATCTGCGACCTCGACCTCGACGCGAAACACCCGCGCCTCACCGTCGAGCAGACCGTCGTGGCCGACAAGGGATACCAGCGAATCGAGCCGCCGAAAGACTACGAGCATCGGAGCATCCCGATCCCGGGATTCCTGGTCGAGTTGCTGCGGGTGCAGATCGTTGGGCGGGACGCCGACGCGCCCGTGTTCTATGGCATTCGCACCGGAACCTGGCTCCGCAATCACGTCTTCCGGGTCGGCTGGTTCGATACCGCCGCAACATCCATCGGACTCAAGGGGCTCACCCCGCACGAGTTGCGGCATACAGCCGCATCGCTCGCGGTCAGCGCTGGTGCGAACGTCAAGGCGGTGCAACGGATGCTGGGGCACGCCTCAGCCGCGGTGACCCTGGACGTCTACGCGGATCTGTTCGATGATGACCTCGACGGCGTTGCCACGGCACTCGATCGGGCGGCGATGGAATCGGATGTTGCCAATCTGTTGCCAAAAGCCGCGTAGCGCTCTTCTAGAGCAACCTCCGAAAAACAAGAAAACCCCCGCCTAAGCGGGGGTTTTCTCACTCGGTGACCCCAGCGGGATTCGAACCCGCGTTACCGCCGTGAGAGGGCGGCGTACTAGGCCGCTATACGATGGGGCCGTGTGCTTCGCCTCCGGTTTTCACCGGAATCTCGGCAACCCGTCTATCTTGCCACAGCCGAGGCCGACACGCAAAATCGGGCCGTCGTCGAGCGCTCGAGCGTCGGGTCGGCATCCTCGTCGGCCGACTCGGTACACTCACGGCATGCGATGCTTACGCCTCACCCATGCCGGCCTGGTCGTCGAACGCGACGGCGCGTCCCTGTTCGTCGACCCGGGCGATTTCTCCGACAGGGGCGAGATCGCCGCGGCGATCGCCGCCGTCCACGCGGCTTCCGCCCCGCCGGCGGGCATCGTCATCACGCATGAGCACCGCGACCACTGGACTCCCGAGAACGTCACCGCGATCCGCGAGGCGGCACTCGGCATCCCGATCCTGACCACGCAGGCCACTGCCGAGACCCTTGCCGAAGCCGGCATCGACGGTGCCCGGGTCGTGCTGCCGGGCGACCGCATCACCGCCGGGCCGTTCGAGCTCGAGTTCTACGGCGGCCGCCACGAACTGCTGCATTCGAGCATCCCGGTGATCGAAAACGTCGGGGTCCGGATCGACGACACCCTCGCCTGGGGCGGCGACTCGCTCGTACATCCGCCGTTCCGCGCCGACGCGCTCGGCATCCCGATCGGCTCGCCCTGGTCGAACCTCGCGCAGGTCCTGGACTTCACCCTCAACGCCGCCCCGCGCCGCGCCTACCTCACCCACGACGGCATCCTGAGCGAGCGCGGGCTCGGCCTCTTCACCCAGCGCGTGCGGGCCTGCCTCGAACAGGCCGGCGGCGAGCTGATCCGGCTCCCGCATGTCGTGAAGGATCCCGGAGCACGGCTCGAGCTCTGACCCGGGCCGTCCCACCTGCGTGCCGGCGCGCCGGCTCAATACTCGGCGGCTCTCCGGCGCACCTCCGCGCGGTCACGCGGCCGCGCACGCTCCCGGCGTGCGGTCGCGATCGTACGTGATCTCCGTGTAGCCGTGCGGCGCGGGCCGGCCGTCCTCCCCCAGGTTCACGAACACGATCCGCTCGATGGTGAGGATCGTCTTCCGCGTGATCATGTTCCTCACCTCAGCGCGCATCGTGATCGACGTGCGCCCGAAGTCGGTGGCGATAAGCCCCATCTCGATCAGATCGCCCTGTCTCGCGGAGGCCTCGAAGTTGACCTCCGAGATGAGCTTCGTGACGATGCGCTCGTTCCCGAGCTGCACGATCGCGTAGATCGCCGCCTCCTCGTCGATCCAGCGCAGCAGGCTCCCGCCGAACAGGCTGCCGTTCGCGTTCAGGTCCTCGGGCCGCACCCACTTGCGCGTGTAGAAGTTGATGCCCCGCGTCCGGCCGCGGTCGCGCACCCGCTCCCCCGCGTCCCTCGCGTCGCCCCGAATCCTGATCCTGCCGTCGCCCATCTCGCTCATGCGTGCAGTGTATGGGCGCCGTGTTTCGGGGCCGTGTCCCGACGGCCACCGGAGTGTTTCGCGGATCCGGATGCGCGATGGAGCGGCCGTCAGCCAACCGCGTCGCGCGACGCCGGCAACCGCTCCCGGCCGTAGGTGATCCCGGTGTAGCCGTGCGGCGCGGGCCGGCCGTCCGCGCCCAGGTTCACGAACACGATCCGCTCGATGGTGAGGATCGTCCTGCGCGTGATCATGTTCCGCACCTCGGCCCGCATCGTGATCGACGTGCGCCCGAAGTCCGTGGCGATGAGCCCCATCTCGATCAGGTCGCCCTGCGTCGCGGAGGCCTCGAAATTGACCTCCGAGATGAGCTTCGTGACGACGCGCTCGTTGCCGAGCTGCACGACCGCGTAGATCGCCGCCTCCTCGTCGATCCAGCGCAGCAGACTCCCGCCGAAGAGGGTTCCGTGCGGGTTCAGATCCTCGGGCCGTACCCACTTCCGCGTGTAGAAGTCGATGCCCCGCTCTGGGTCGCTAGCCTCGCCTCGGTGCGGCTCTTCGCCGTCGTGCGGGAACAGTCCGCCGCTCTCGTTCGATCCGTCCATGCCTGCAGTGTAGGCCGAACGCCCGGCGATCGGCGCCGGACTCGCTCACCCGGGCGGCTCGGGCGCCCTTCGCTCCCGGGCGCTCCCGCGTTAGGCTGCATCCATGACCGCAGCGCCGCACCACCACCGCATCGACTACGTCGAGCTGACCGTGACCGACCTCGCCGCCGCGAAGGCCTTCTACCACGCGGCCTTCGGTTGGGAGTTCACCGACTACGGGCCGGGCTACGCGGGCATCAGGGCCGGCGACGGCACGGAGGCCGGCGGACTCCTCGAGGCTTCGCGGCCGCGGCCCGTCGGCGGCCCCTTCGTCATCCTCTACTCGGAGGATCTCGAGGCCAGCATGCAGGCGATCCTGGACGCCGGTGGAGCCATCACGGAGCAGCCGTACGGGTTCCCAGGAGGCCGGCGGCTCCACTTCGCGGATCCGAGCGGGAACGAGCTCGGCGTATGGACCGCCGACGGCCGCTGACTGTCAAGGCTCGTGGCCGTCAGGGCTCGGGATCGTCGCCGCGACCCCAGGCGATGTCGATCAGCCGCCGCAGCACACCCTCGTCCACGTCCTCCAGCCTCTTCACGTAGACGCATCCCGCACCCTCCGTGTAGGTGCCGAGCCGGGGCAGGAGCGCCGCCCCCTCGGGCAGATCCTTCAGCCCGTACAACGAGAGCTGCGTCTTGCGCGGCGAGAACCCCGTCTTCGGCCAATTCCCCCGCCTGCGCGGATCGGCGGGAGAGATGTAGCGGTAACTCCCGTATCCCACGATCGAAGCGCCCCACATGACCGGCCGCACGCCGGTGACGTCGTGGAAGATCTCGGCGAGTCGCAGCCCGTCGTCGCGCCGCTTCGACGGAGTCGCGGCCCTCAGGAACTCGCCGACGTCCGCGTCGGTCGGCTGGGTCTTGCTCTCGGCCATGCTCCCCAGTGTAGGAGGGGGAGATCCTCGACGCACCCGTATCCGCGGCAGGCGGATTCAGGCGAGGTGGCTCGAGATCGGCCCTCCCATATACTGCAGCCTCGGCAGGCCGGCCACCGTCACGTAGCCGGGCTCGGCGTTCAGCACCTGCGGCACGCGGTTCACGAGCGTCGCGCAGGTGGTGAGGTGGGTCGGCAGCACCTGGTTCTCGAGGTCGAGGTCGGGCTCCCCCTTCAACACCCAGGCGTTGCTGTCGGCCTCGCCCGGCGAATAGACCTTGCCGGTCATCTCCAGGACGAGCCGCGGGCCCTCCTTCGTGGTCACGACGTCGATGTCGGTGAAGCCGATCACCCGCCCAGCGGGCACGGTGGTGTCGAGCGCGGCGCACCGCATGTCCTCGGTGGCGAAAACGGGTTCGGTCTCGGTCGTCGAGTGCTCGACGGTGAGTCCGCTCGCCGCGGCGACGGCATGCAGGCTGTTCCGGCCGAACGTGGGCGGGCGCTCCGCTGTACCGAGCCACGCCGCGAACTCTTCGGCGGTGTCCCCCACCTGCTGGTCGCGGGCGAGCTCGGGACCGAAATCGTCGACGTTCCAGGACGCCTTGCCACGCACTTCGTCGATGCGGTGGGCGGTGCCCATGAGCGTGGCGACGAGCTGGACCCAATAGCCGTCCTGATGGCCCGAGCACGTGTAGGTGACCCCGTTCTCGCGAGCCACCCGGTCGATCTCGGCCGTGTCCTCGGGGCTCGTATGCCACGAATAGAGGTTCTCCTCTGCGAGCGAGATGACGTTCGCACCGTGTCGCAGGCAGGTGAGCACCGGCTCCTTCACGTCTTCCATGTAGCTCGCGATGGTCATCACGACCAGATCGGGCTTCGTGCGCGCAAGCACCTCTGCGGCATCCGCCTCGACCACCACCCGGGCCGCGTCGCCCTCCAGAGACGAGACCTCGCCGAGCGTCTTTCCGACGGTGCTCCGTGCAACCGCGCCGACGATCTCTGCGTCTCGTTCGAGCAGCATGCGCGCGATGATGCTGCCCATCGCTCCTACGCCGAACATGACTACGGTGGGCTTCTTCATCGTTCGCACTCCCTCGTTCACGATCGTGCCTCGACCCTACTGACCCGGTATCGAAAAGGGAATAGTGCGTCTCGGTGGCCCAGCGGCTCGCAGCCCCGCGCGAGCCGACGGAGAACGCGGCGACGCTAGTGCTTGCGCCTGCGCTGGCAGCGCGGGCAGAAGTGCGAGGATCGCCCGCCGAACGGCACCCGCTTGATGGGGTCGCCGCACCGCGGGCACGGATCTCCCGTGCGCCCGTAGGCGTTCAGCGAGTGCGCGAAATAGCCTTCTTCACCTTGACATTCACTTTGGCGCGCCAGAAAAAAAATCCCCGATCAGCGCGCATGAACCCCGCGAGACGACATGAATGTATAGCGAAGTACGAGTTCCCTATACATTGAACTTTTTCTCAATGAGCGCATTCACGCCCGACGTGGACCTAGCGCCGTGCGGGTGTCGATCACCCCGATTTCAGCACAGCACTGTTGAGCCGCTGCAGACTCGAATTCGGACCAAATCAGGGACTTCCGCTGAGACTGTTTTCATGGACCCGGAGTCGGATGGTCGCGGCACGTAAGAGAGGGGTTCCGATGCGTCGAATTACCGCGCGATGCACAAGGCTCCCAAGGATGGGCTCGACCTCGGTGGGGCGTCCCGCCTTGAAGTCGCGATAGAGGGAGGTGGTGAAGCTCGATCCGGGCTGAGTGAGGACTTTGAGCACTCGGTCGAGGGCATCGTCTCTCGGAGGGTAGCCCTCGGCCCTCTGAACCCCTACCACTTCTTTGATCAGCAACCTCACCACATCCGCGCCGTCGGTTGTGGCTACGATGGCGCCCACCGTACCGCCTAGTAGCACGCTCGCCGCGCCGCCCGCGGCCATGAAAAGCCACTTCTCCCACACGTCCCGCATGATGCTCTCCGACACGGCAGCCTCGAGGCCGGCCTTCGCGAGCACGTCAAGCAGGCACGTCGTTCGGTCTGAGGTGGTGCCGTCCAGTTCCCCGAACGCGATCGATGCTCCCGGCGCGACCTGGACGATCTCGCCATCGGAGCCCAGCTCCGTCGCGACCACCGCGACGCCTCCAAGCACATGTTGTGCCCCGAATCGTTCACAAAGGCTGCTGATATGGTCAATGCCGTTGAGAATGGGGAGGATCACCGTCTGGGCGCCGATCGCCGGCTCGAGGTCAACTAGTGCTGAGGCAAGTCCCGTGGCCTTGACGGCGAGGAGCACGACATCCCAGCCGTCATCGAGCCGATCAGCGGTCACGGTCGTCACGGGCACGGTGGTCCGCTCGCAGTCGAGGTCGACGAGGACAAGGCCTGTGATCGCTAGAGATGCGGCGCGCGCCGGCCGTACCAGGAACGTCACCTCTGCGCCTGCCTGGGCAAGACATGCGCCGAAGTAGCCGCCGACCGCTCCGGCGCCGACGATGAGAATACGCATGGATTTGTCCGTTTAGAGTTCAGTCGTCAACAGCTGGGGCGGATAAGGGATTTCGTCGGGCTGCTCGGCGCGCGAGGATGCGGGGGCCCTGAAAGATGGTAACGACGCCCGCAATGACAACGAGGCCACCGAGGAGTTCGGGAACAATCGGCAACTCTCCGAGCCACACCCAGGCGATGAGCACGGCCACCGGCGGTACGAGGTAGAGCAGCGACGTCGACACGGCCACTGGCATACGGGCGACCGCATATGCCCACAGCACGAATCCGGCTGCAGACGGGAGAAGCCCGAGATAGATCGCGGCCAGCCACGGAGTCAGACCGGCATTGATCATGCCGTCGAGAATCAAACGGTACCAGCGGGAGGGTCATCACCGTGCCTGCAATCATTGCGTAGCACGCAACCTCGACACTCGTGTACCGCTTCAACAAGGGACGCTGCAGCGGGTGGTAAATGCCCTGAACCACCATCGCAGCCACCACGATCCACACCGCAGTCGAGAGCGACACCCCTGCCCGGGCCAAGCATACGAATGCGACGCCGGCCAATGCTATGACGCTGCCGATGATAGTGGTGCGGGAGATTCGCTCGGAGAACAGGATGCGCGCCACTCCCACCGACACCAACGGTGCGGCGGCGACAATGATGCTCGCCGTTCCCGCCGGCACGTACAGCTCGCCCCAATTGAGTAGGAGTTGGTAGGCGGCCATGCCGAAGACACCACATCCGGCGATCCACCCTAGGTCACGAGCCCTTGGCAGTCGTGCTTTGGTGACTACGGCAACGATCAGCAACGCGATCGCCGCCACCGCGAGTCGGGCGAAGGATAGGCCGACAACGCCCATCTCTGAATCGTGTCGTGTTTGATGGAGGGTAATCCTGTACCGAAAGGAACCCCCGGCATCATGCCCGTCCCATACCCCG
>NZ_JBHSRW010000012.1:0-25478 GCF_042659205.1 Leucobacter soli | reverse complement strand
TCGGCCGTGGTGTCGGCGCGCACGCCGTCATCGGCCGAGACGACCGTGTCGCCGCGGCGCGAGGCCACCGTGAACGGTGCGATCTCGCCGGCGAAGAACTCGTCGGAGGCGGCGGCGCGCTGGTGGGAGGCCGCGGCGAAGGCGTCCTGGTCCTCCCGGGTGAGCGCGAGCGGGGCGTTCCCCTGCTCGGTGAGCGCCCCCATCGCGACCTGGTCGAAGGCGTCGCTCAGCCCATCGCGGTCCGCCGTGTCGACCATCGTGGCCGGCCCGTACTTCGTGCCCGCGCGCAGCGGCAGCACGTGCGGGGCGAGCGACATCGACTCCTGCCCCACCGCGACGACGACCTCTGCCTCACCGGAGGCGATCAGCCGCACCGCCTGTGAGACCGCCTCGGTTCCCGAGAGGCAGACGGCGTTCAGCGTGATCGCCGGCACGTTCATCGGGATCCCCGCCCCGACCGCGGTCTGCCGAGCCGGGTTCTGCCCGGCGCCCGCCTGCAGCACCTGCCCGGCGACGACGGCGTCGACCTGATCCGCCGCCACTCCCGCACGCTCGAGCGCCGCTCTCGCGGCATGCGCGCCGAGCACGGTCGCCGGCTGCGCGGCGAGCTGCCCGGTGAAGCGGGTGAACGGTGTGCGGGCGTAGCCGGCGATGAATGCGGTCATGACGGGCCTCTTCCAGGTTCGATGGTCTCGCCTTTCATCATGCCTCATGCGTCATGCCGCCGTGCTGTGATGCGGCTCCTGCCTAGACTGGCACCGTGACAGACGCACCGCCCGACACCCGCCGCGCCCAGCGGACGCACCGGCGATTCTCCCGCCGTCGCAGGCGCCGGCTCACCGTCACGGCCACGGTCGCGATCCTGCTCGCCGCCGGCGGGTACGCGACGGCCGCCGCCGCCGGGCCGCTGCCCGAGCTGCAGCCGGTGCTCACGGTGGACGCCGAGCAGACGATGAAGGCGAGCACGAGGCCGGCGAAGGCGCTGGTCGAGGATCAGGATCTGCCGACCGCGATCGGCTGGGGCGACGGTACGAAGATCTGGTCGAACGATTCGGAGGCGTACCCGATCGCCAGCATCACCAAACTGGTGACGGTGCTCGTCGCGCTCGAGGAGCAGCCCCTCGACCCCGGGGAGGACGGCCCCGTCTACACGTACAGCGCGGCGGATCAGCAGCGCGAGGCCGAGCTGCGGGCGCAGGATGCGATCATGTACCCGGTGCCGGTGGGGACCGAGTTCACCACCCGCGAGCTGCTCGAACTGATCCTGCTGCCCTCGGCGAACGACTACGCGATCGCCTATGCGAACTGGGTGTTCGGGGACAACGAGTCGTTCATCGCGGCCGTCGACGCCTGGGCGGACGCGCACGGACTCGAGTCCCTGACCCTGGTCGAGCCGAGCGGCCTCTCGAGCGAGAACCGCGCGAGCGCGGCCGACCTCGTGCGGATCGCGCGCATCGCCCTGCGGCACGAGACGGTGCTCGACTTCACCGGCATGGAGCGGGCCGAGGTTCCCGGGGTCGGCCTGATCGAGACCACCAATCCGCTGTTCGATCTCATGTCGGACATCGTCGGATTCAAGACCGGTTCCACCACCGCGGCGGGCTACAACCTGCTTTCCGGCCGCAAGACCGAAGTCGGCGATCGCGAGATGGTCACGATATCGGCCACCCTCGCGCGCCCCAGCCGGGAGGCGCGCGCCGCATCCGGTTACGACACGAACGACGCCATGGCCGGCATGACCGAGGTCGTGGTGCTCGCCCTCGAGGACGAGGAGCTCGGCTACGTCACCACCTGGCAGGGCGAGCGAATTCCGATCGTCGGCACGGCCGGCGCCGACGGTACGCTGGTGCCCGGCGAACGCACCACGCGCACGATCACCGTGCGGCCGATCGACGGCGAGGCCGCAGGGGGCGCCGTGATCGGCGAGATCGCATTCGACGGGCCGATCCCGATCGACCCGGTGGACATCGCCACGACGGCGCCGATCACCGAGCCGGACTTCTGGTGGCGCATCAGCCACCCGGGCGAGGTCTTCGGCTGGAACTGATCCGCGACGCCGCCCGGATCCCGCTGCTCAAGCAGTACCGCTCAGCCAGCACCGCTCAGCCGGCACCGCTCAGGCAGCACCGCCGAGGCGCGAGCGCAGGAACCCGGCGATCAGATCCGCGTACTCAGGCGCATCGATCGCGGGATCCTCGTGCCCGGCGCCGCCGACCGTCACGAGCGTCGATGGCACCCCGGCGAGCGTGAGCGCCGTATGGAAGCGCTCGCTGACCGCGGCGTCGATCACTCGGTCCCGGTCGCCGGTGAGCAGCAGGAACGGTGAGGCGCCGCGTGTGACGTTCGCGATCGGGTTCAGGCCGACGTGCTCGGGACGCCGCGGATCGTAGGCCGCGCCGAGGAAGCTCTCGGCAGGGTCGAAGAGTTCGAGTTCGAGCGGTGTTCCGCCGGTCATGAACGCCAGATCGAGCGGGCCGAACCAGGGCACCGCCGCGTCGACGACCGGAGGTGCGCCGTCCACTTCGAGGGCGAGCATCGCTGCGAGGTAGCCGCCCGCGGAGGCTCCGACGCTGCCGATGCGCTCCGTGGCGACGCCGTACTCGGCGCCGTGCGCGCGTAGCCAGGCCGCTGCGGCCCGGGCGTCTTCGAGCGGGGCGGGGAACGGTGCGGCAGCAGCGAGACGGTAGCCGACCGTCGCCACGGCGATGCCTCGGGCTGCGAGCGCCAGGGCCCGGGTCTCCTCGTAGTCGGAGCGCGTGCCGACTTCGAATCCGCCACCGTGGAAGTAGATCGCGAGGGGAGGCGCCTCCGCGCCGGTCGGCACGTGCAGGTCGAGTTCGAGGTCGATGCCGTCGACGGAACGGTAGGTGATGCCGCGCTGCGAGCGTACTGCGTCAGTCATGGGAGTCCTCTTCGGCTCGGAGTAGACGGGAGTTCCGGCAAGGATGGCCTTGCACGTCTTACTGTGCAAGCGTACAGTAAGGACATCGGACGCACTACCCCTGCAACGAGCAAAGGAGCCCGCATGTCAGATGCACCCGCATCCACGAAGCCGACCTGGACCTACTGGGCGGAGCCGAGCACCATCGAGGCGGACGGTCTCACGACCGCCTACCGCCGCGACGGAGCCGGTGAGCCCATACTGTTCCTGCACGGCACCGGCTTCACCCGGCAATGGCTGCCGATCCACCGGAAGCTGGCCGGGAACGCCGACGTGATCGCGCCCGACCTCCCAGGTTTCGGCGCCACGGAGCTGCCCGGGGAGTTCGAGGACTTCTCCGACTACGTCCTGCATCTCGACGCGTTCCTCGACGCGCTCGGCATCCATCGCGCGCACCTCGTCGGCCACGGTCTGGGCGCTCGGATCGCCGCGCACCTGGCCGCCGTGTACCCGAGCCGCTTCGCCAGCCTGACCCTCATCGCCCCGACCGGCCTGCGGGTCGAAGGCGTACGACTCGTCGACGCCTTCCGGCTCTCCCCCGAGGCGACACGGGTCGCGCAGTTCAACGGGCGCGAGAGCGACCACGCCGACACCTTCGAGCTCGAGGGCTTCCCCGGCGACACGCTCGCGCACTACGCGGAGTCCACCGCCCACGCCCTGCTCACGTGGACCAACCGCTTCGACCGCAAGCTCGAGCGGCGCACCCGCCGCATCGTCGCTCCCACGCTCGTCATCGCCCCCGAGGAGGATCGCTACGCCGGTCAGGGCACCGCGACCCGATACGCCGAGCTGATCCCCGGCGCTCGGGTCGAGACGATCGCCGGCCCAGCGGGAGAGCCCTCGTCGCACGCCGTCCACATCGAGCAGCCGGACGCCGTCGCCGCGCTGATCTCCGACCACGTCTCTTCGCACCACTAAGGAACACGGACCATGACCCAACGACTCTTCCACGTCCTCCTCAACGGCGCGTACCCGAAGGTGCCCTACGCCGGCGATCGCGGCTCGAACTTCATCGACCTGTCCAACACCCACTACGACCGCGCCGAGGGACAGCGCGTCCTCGAGCGCCAGCTCAAGATGTTCATCGACCTCGAGGAGTTCGGGTTCGACGGCGGCCTGATCTCCGAGCAGCACAACGGCCCCATCGGCCTCCTCGGCAACGCGCTGCAGGCCGGCACCTACGTCGCGGCGCGCACGAAGTACATCAAGATCGGCGCCGTCGGCCCGATCATGAACGACTACCTCACCCCGCTGCGCCTCGCCGAAGAGGTCGCGATGCTCGACAACCTGTCGCGCGGCAGACTCGTGCTCGGCCTGCCCATGGGCCACGGCATGCAGTACCACTCCGTCGGCATGATGAACCCCGCGACCGCCCGCGAGCGCTACCGGGAGGGTCACGACCTGCTGATGAAGGCGCTCACGCACGACGGACCCTTCGAATGGTTCGGCAAGCACTTCCAGGTGCCCTACGTGAACCTCTGGCCGAAGCCGCTGCAGGATCCTCACCCCGAGATCGTGATCTTCGGCGGGGGCTCGCTCGAGACGCTCGACATGGTCGCGAAGCGGGGCTACGGGTACTCCGCCGTCGGGCTCAACGCCCAGGCCGCGATCAAGAAGCTGCACGAGCGGCTCCGCGACCTCGTCGAGGCGGACGGCGGCACTCTCGACCGCAAGCAGATCTGGGCCTCCGTGCGCGTGCACGTCGCCGAGACCGACGCGCAGGCACGCCAGGAGATGGAGGCCCACGAGCTCTGGAGCCAGCAGAACTTCTACCTCTCCCCCTGGCAGGACAACTTCCCGCCCGGCTATCTGAGCGCCAAGTCGATGGCCGGCGTGCTCGGCGGCGGCTACCGCAGCGCGTCGACGGCCGCGCAGGCGTACGAGAACGTGATCAACAACCGCAACCTGATCGTCGGCTCGCCGGAGACGGTGCTCGCCGGCCTGCAGGAGCTCTTCGAGGATCAGGATCCGGGGCAGATCCTGCTCGACATGCTCTTCGATTCGAAGCCCGAGTGGCTCTCGTACAAGTCGCTGCAGCTGTTCGCCGAAGAGGTGCTGCCGAAGCTCCGCCCGGGCGGGGTCCCGCCGGCGCAGCACCGCAAGCTGCCCGGCCACGAGAGCCTCGCGGAGTACGCGGCGAAGGTGGACCCCGATCTGCCGCCGCCTACCGCGGACGTCGACGGCGTGCGCATCGATGTCTCGAAGGCGCACATCCCGGAGCTCCGCACGCCCCTCGGCTAGCGCCGGCCGGGCCGGCGAACACCGACGCCCCCTCCCCGCACCGTGCGGGAAGGGGGCGTCGGTCTGCGTGATCACGCCCGGCGAAGGCCGCGGCCGCCGGAAACGACGCACAGCCGAACAACTCAGCCGAACAGCTCCGCCGTGCGCCGCCAGAGATCGCTCGCCGGATCCCCGTACCCCTCGAATGCCCGCATGTGCGCGGCGCCCTCCACCTGGAACACCTCACCCCGGTTGCCGGCCGCCTGCCAGGCGTCGAAGAACTCCGCCGTCTGCCGGGCGAACTCCGCGGTCTCCTGCGCGCCATAGGTCAGCAGCAGCGTGCCCGGGACCGGGCGGACGTGACGCAGCGGCGACTCGCGCACCACGGTCTCGTGGGTGAACAGCAGGCGCGGCGCGAGCCAGCTGTAGGGGAACGGCTCCAGGTCGAACAACCCGCTGATCGCGACGCCTGCGTGGATCGTGTCCGCCGGCAGGCCGTAGTCGCCCTCCCAGTCCGTGAGCATCAGTTGCGCGACCTGCTGGCCGCCGGCTGAGTGCCCGGCGACGACGATGCGGCTCGCGTCGATGCCGAGCTCGTCGGCGTTGGAGACCAACCAGGCGATCGCCGCGCGGTTCTGCCGGGTGATCTCATCGATCGTGACCTTGGGCGCGAGCGAGTAGTTCACGACCGCGGTGGCGATGCCGGCCGACGCGGGCGCGGCCGCGACGAGCGAGAAGTCGAGGCTGCTGTTGGGCGCGTGCCAGTACCCGCCGTGGATGAAGACGAACAGCGGCGCGCCGGGTCGGGCGGCGGGGAAGAAATCGAGGTTCTCGTCGCGGGTCGGGCCGTAGCGCAGGCCGAGCCGATGGGGCAGGGCGTCGCGGGTCGCCGCGCCCCGATCGGCGTGCCGGGTGATGGATTCGAGGAAGTCCGTCTCGATCACGTCGATGCGGTACTGCTCGTCGATCTGTTCCTGCGAGGTGAAGTCGCGGTAGAGCGCCATGGCGAGCCTTTCTGAGGGAGAGATGAAGACGGGGGCGGGCAGAGCGCCCGCCCCCGTCGGGGTTATGAGGAGGGACGAGGGGTCACCCCCACTCGCCCTCGAGGCCCTCCACGTTGTCCTTCGTCACGATGAACGGCGCGGCGAGATCGGCGACCTCTTCCGGCGTCGGAACGGGCTCGCCCGTGTTGTGCGCCACCAGCGCCTCCGCGGCGGTCGCACCGTAGGTGAACGGGCGCAGGATCACGGTGGAGAAGATGCTGCCGTCCGCCACGCCGGCAAGGCCCTGGCGGCTGCCGCCGTCGCCGAGCACGACGATATCGGTGCGGTCGATCTCCTTCAGCAGGTTGGCGACCTGCACCGCGGTGCTGTCGCTGGAGTTCAGCACGACGTTGGTCTCCGGGTTCGCGGCGATCAGGTCGGCGACGATCTGGCGGCCATCATCCGGCGTGAAGTAGTCCTCGCCCTGCGCCACCTCGACGAAACGGGGATCATCGCCCACCTCGGCCTGCACCGCCGCGTGGATGTCCTCCGAGAGCTGGTAGCCCTTGATGCCGAAGATGTGGATGTAGTTGCACGGGTCGAAGCCCTCGCATGCCGAGACCAGTGTCTCGGCGATCATCGAACCGTAGTTCTCGTTGCTGGTGCCGACCGAGACGATGACGCCGTCGAGCTGCGGCTCGACGGTCGTCGAGCTCGGACCGGCGAAGCCCTCGACGGTGGCGACGGCGATGCCGGCCTCATGTGCGGCCTCGACGCAGGGGATGGCGCCGGGGGCGCTGACCGGGTTCAGGATGATCCCGTTGTAGCGGCCCGAAGCGATCGCGTCGTTGCAGATGGTGGTCAGCGAATTGTCGTCGTTGGCACCGTCGAGCATCGTGACGCTGCCGCCGAGCCCCTCGGCGACCGACTCCGCTCCCTCGAGCTGCATCTGACCGAAGTCGGACAGGTCCGCGGCGATGAAGGCGAACGAGGGGGTGAAATCCCCGCCGTCGGCGCCGGTGTCGTCCGTGCCGCCACCGCCGTTGCCGGCGGACGAGCAGCCGACGAGCGCCAGGGCGACAGCCGCGGCGCCGGCGACGATGCCGGCGAACCGAAGTTGTGTGCGATTCATGTGTTTCTCCTTTTTGCGGGTGGAACAGGGTCGGTCGGTTCGAGGGCGGTGCGACGGCTGTCCGGTGGACCAGGCAGCCGAGCCGACCGCCGGGTCAGCGGCGGTTGGAGGCTCGTATCCACGAATCCCAGCCGACTGCCAGCGCGATGATGAGGCCGGTGAAGATGCGCTGATAGGTGGGCTGCACGCCGAGCAGGTTGAAGCCGTTGCCGATGAGCTGCAGCAGCAGCACGCCGACCACGGTGCGCCAGATCGCGCCGGCGCCGCCCATCACCGAGGTGCCGCCGACCAGCACGGCGGCGATCGCGGTGAACTCGATGCCGCTGCCGATGCCGGCGTCGACGGTACCGGTGCGCGAGGCCGACATGATGCCGGCCAGAGCGGCGCAGAAGCCCATCAGCACGTACGTGAGTGCGCGGGTCCGGTTGACGCGCACGCCCGCCATGCGCGCGGCCGCGGCGTTGCCGCCGACTGCGAACACGTGCCGGCCGAAGACCGTGCGGTTGAGCAGGAACATGTAGAGCAGGATCACGGCGATGAAGATGTAGACGGTGACCTTCAGGCCGAGGAACCGCGGCTGCGCGAAGTTCTTGAACGCCTCTTCCTGGATCACGATCAGTTTGCCGTCCGTGAGCGAGAGCGCGATGCCCGCGAACACCATGGTCGAGGCGATCGTCGCGACGAAGGGGTTCAGTTTGCCGTAGGTGGTCGAGAGGCCGTTGAGCGTGCCGAGGCCGGCACCGCTGAGCAGGCCGGCCAGGAGGCCGAGCACTGCCGATCCCGTCGCATTAGTAGTCATCGCGGCGACGATGGCGCCCACCGCGAAGATCGCCCCGATGGAGAGGTCGAAGCCGCCCGCGATGATGACCAGCGTCATGCCGATCGCGAGGATGCCCATCGGGGCGAGCCCGTCGAGCAGGTTCGAGAGGTTGAGCGGGGTGAGGAAGGCGGGCGAGGCGATCGAGAGCAGGACGAACAGCAGCAGCAGCGCCCCGACGATGCCGAAGTCCCGGCCGATGGAGAGCGCCCGCGCCCGGGCGCTCTGCTTGCCCTTCGCCGGCACCGGGGTGCGCATGACCTCCGTGATGGTCTGGTTCGAGTTGCTCATGCAGCCGCCTCCTGTGCGGTCCGTTCCGATTCCGGTGTCCAGAATGCTGCGGTCAGCAGCAGGTCCTTGTTCGCTTCGTGGTGGTCGTACTCCGCGACGATCCGCCCGCGCGCCATGACGAGCACGCGGTGGGAGAGTTCGAGCACCTCGTCGAGCTCGCTCGAGACGACGAGGATCGCGATGCCGCGGCTCGCGAGCTCGCGCAGGATGTCGTAGATCGCGGACTTGGCGCCGATGTCGACGCCGCGCGTCGGCTCGTCGACGATCAGCAGCCGGGGCTCCTTCGCCAGCCACTTCGCCAGCACCACCTTCTGCTGGTTGCCGCCCGAGAGCGTGCTGACGAGCGCGTCCACGCTCGCGGTCTTCACGCCGGCGCGGGTGACGAGCTCCTCCGCCTCGCCGCGTTCGCGGCCACTCCAGAGCACCCCGGCGCGGGCGAACAGGTCGAGATGGGGCAGCGTGAGGTTCTCCTTCACGCTGCGGTGCATGAGCAGGCCGAGCTCCTTGCGGTTCTCCGGCAGCATCGCGACGTTCGCCTTGATCGCCTCGGCCGGCGAGCGGAACCTCACGCGTTCGCCGTTCAGGCGCACCTCGCCCGAACGGTAGCGATCGGCGCCGAATACGGCACGGCACACCTCGGTGCGGCCTGCGCCGACGAGGCCGTTGATGCCGACGATCTCACCCGCGCGCACGGTCAGGCTGACGTCCTCGAAGTGGCCGGGCCTCGTCAACCCGGTGACCTCGAGCACGACGGGAGCGGTGTCCGGGGCGGCGGCGATCTCGGGCGGCTCGGTCAGGTGACGCCCGAGCATGGAATGGATGATGCTCTCGCGGGTCTCGTCGGCGGTGACCGCGGTGCGCACGTGCTCGCCGTCGCGCAGAATGGTGACGCGATCGCTGACCGCCAGCACCTCCTCGAGGAAGTGCGAGACCAGCACGACCGTCGCCCCGCGTGCCTTCAGCGAACGGATCACCCCGTGCAGCTGACGCACCTCGCCGGGGGTGAGCGCTGCGCTCGGCTCGTCCATGACGATCAGGTCGGCGCGCCGTGCAAGGGCGCGCAGGATCTCGACCTTCTGCTGGTCGGCCAGGCGGAGGTCGCCCACCAGGGTCTCGGGGTTCAGCTCGAAGCCGGTGCTCGCGACGAGCTCCTCGAACTCCTCGCGGGCGCTGCGATTGTCGAGCACTCCGCCATGTGCGCGCTCGATGCCCAGGAACACGTTGTCGATCACCGCGCGATCCGGGAGCATGGCGAGCTCCTGATCGATGATGGCGATGCCGTCGCGGATCGCATCCATCGGGGCCCGGTAGGCGGCGGCCTTGCCGTTCACCACCAGCGTCCCGCCGTCGTGGCGCACCGCTCCGGCGATGATCTTGCCGAGCGTGGACTTGCCGGCGCCGTTCTCGCCGACCAGGGCGTGCACCTCGCCGCGATGGATCTGCACGTTCACGTCCCGAAGCGCGTGCACACCGCCGTAGCGCTTCTCGAGGTGGCGCGTCTCGACATGCGCCTCAACGGGTTGCTGCGTTTCCACTCGGCCTCCTCCATTGGTAAGCGAGCTCTCTTATATTGGTATGCGAGTTCTCTTATATGTGTTTACCACAGTGCTGTGCATGTGTACAGCTTCGGCTATAATCGTGACTCAGCCGCAACACTGCGACTGCTCGTGACGCCGAAGTCCGCACCGGGCTCTCGGATTCACGCTTCACCTCGCGCAGAAGGAGCCCGACATGACGTACATCGTCACCGCCGTATTCGATACCGACCTCGAGACCCTCACCGCCTCCGAGCAGGCGCACCCCGAGGCCATCACCGCCATCGGCGAGATCGCCAAGGACTACATGATCGGCCACCAGCGTCACGCGCGCGACGGGCAGGTCATGGATATCGACACCTACCGCACCGCCGACGACTACCGCGCGTTCTTCGCGCAGGCCGAGCCGCACATCAAGCAGTACGTGGCGAATGCGAACACCACCGTCACCGACACCATGTGGGAAGTCATCGACTGATGAGCGACGACTGGGTCGCCGATGTCGAGATCGTCACGCTCGCACCGAAACCGGGCGCCCGCGACGAGCTGCTGCGCATCCGGCCGCAGATCCTCGCCGAGTACGACGCATTCTGCGGAGGCCGCTACGATGCGACCCTCACCGAGAACGAGGACGGCGGGTGGGTCGACGTCTGGCGCTGGGTGGATCGAGCCGACGCGGAGGCCGCACTCGACGACATCCCCGGCATCATCCCGACCTTCGCCCGATGGGCCGAGCTCGTCGACCTCGAGTCGCTCGTCTGGGTGAAGCGGATCGGCTGAGCCTCATCGATGCAGGCGGCCCGAGCCCGGGCCGCCTGCACAAATGGCACGGTATAGGCTGGATGCGATGAACAACAGCGCGGCCAAGTCGACGAGGAAGGCACCGTCGAAGCCGAGGTCGAAATCGGCCCCGGCGCATGCGAGAGGCGAGGGGCGCGACGCCATCCTCAAGGCCGCCTACGAACTCATGCTGCAGGATCGGGTCAGCAGCGTCTCCCACCGCAGCGTCGCCGCACGCGCCGGGGTCGCCGTCGGCCTGATCCGCTACCACTTCTCGACGCGGACCACACTGCTGCTCGCCTGCATCACCCACCTGATGGAGGAGCGCCACGAGGTCGCACTGGAGGCGCTGAGCCGGTGCCGCCCGGGACTCGACCCGATCGAGACCGGGCGACTCGCGGTGACCGCCTACACCGGACCGGACATCTCGGACAGCGGGCTCACCTCGACGCTCGCCGCCCTCCTCGACACGGCCCGCGAGGACCGCGTGCTCTCGGAGTTCCTGATAGCCGAGCGCCCGACCGTCGAGGGCGACCTCATGGCCGTGCTCGAAGCCTGCGGCTGGGGCGAGGCCGATCCGACGCTCGTCCTCCACGTCATCGACGGCGCCCTCGTCGCCGGCATCGTCGACAAGCAGCCCGGGCTGCTCGACGTCGCGGCACGCTCGTGCGCGGCCGTGCTGTCGCTCAGCAAGCCGCACTAGCCGCACCGGCGAAGCCGGAGACCTCACCGGCGAAGCCGGAGCCAGCGCCGCCGCTCAGGCCGGGGTGAGCCCCTGCCCCTGGGCGAAGAAGCCGCCGCCGAGATAGATCATCGCGGGCTGATCGGTCGCCGCCGCCTCGATCACCTCGCCGATGAAGATCGTATGGGTGTAGGCGGGGATCTTGTAGCGCACCGCGAGCTCGAAGTGCCCGGCGCTGCCATCGATCACCGGCGCACCGGTGGTGCCGGGATGCCAGTCGAGTCCGGCGAACTTGTCGCCGCCCGACCTCGCGAAGGCGCGCACGACACCGACCTGGTTCTCGGCGACGATGTTCACGCCGATGTGCTCCGCGCTGAACAGCCAGGGGTAGGTGGAGGCGTTGGCGTTGACGGCGACCATGATGAGCGGAGGATCGAGGGAGATCGAGGAGAACGCGTTAACGGCCAGCCCCCGCGGCTGCCCGGCTGCGTCCGCGACGGTGACGATCGTCACCCCCGTCGGGTACGTGCGGTGCACGGCACGGACCTTGTCACCGATCGTCGGTTCTGCGCTCTGCGTCGGCTCCGCGGCCTGCGTCGGTTCTGCACTCGTCGTCGATCCTGCGTTCATCGTCGCCGCTCCACTCGCACTCGCTGCCTCGCTCATCGTCGCTCCTCCTCGTGCACGCGTCATCGGTCGATCGGCAGGACGCCGATCGAGTGCAGCACGCTCACTTCGTTCCAGCTCGCCCAGTCCTCGACGATCCTGCCGTTCTCGAAACGACTGATCGTGATCCCGCTCGCGGTGACCGTGCGCCCGGTCGGCGGGGCGCCGAGATAGTCGCCCAGGTGCGTGCCGGTCGAGACCCAGCGGTAGGCGACTCGGTCGCCCTCCTCGACGATGTCCACCACCTCCGAGCGGAGATCGGGGAATCCCGAGTGCAAGCCGTTGAGGATCCGCTTGAAATCCTCGAGGGTCTGGTCTCCCTTGCCGCCGTGACGGATGAAGTCGGGGGCGAAGAGTCGATCCATCGCTTCGATCTCGCCGTGGTTGTCGACGCGCGACCACAGGTCGACGAGCACGTCCTTATTACTCATGCCGGAGCTCCTCACGTCAGGCTGCCCTTCCCGCCGGGGCGGAGAGCAGGTTCACGGTCTTCAGTCGCGTGTTCGCGTGCAGGCCGGCGAGTCCGAGCTCCTCGCCGATCCCACTGCCCTTCACTCCGAGCCAGGGCAGCGCGGGATGCGGTGGCCCCCACGCGTTCACCCACACCACGCCGACGCGCAGGGCCCGGGTGAAGCGGGTGATGCGGCTCGCGTCGTTGGTCCAGAGCACGGCGGTCAACCCGTACTCGGTGCCGTTCGCGTACTCGAGCGCCTCGTCGTCGTCATCGAAGGGGATGACCGTGCCCACCGGGCCGAAGACCTCCTCGCGCGCGATCGTCAGCGTGTTGTCGCCCAGGAAGACCGTCGGCTGCACGAAGCAGCCGCGGTCCCCGACGCGGGAGCCGCCGGTGATCAGCGTCGCTCCCTCGTCCTGCGCCTGCGCGATGTAGCCGAGGACCCGCTCGAGCTGCTGCTCGTTGATGAGGGATCCCATGTCCGTGCCCTCGGCCAGCGGGTCGCCGACCCGGATCTCGTCCGCGCGTGCCGCGAGGCGGGTCAGGAAGGCGTCGAGCACGTCGCGGTGCACGTAGATGCGCGAGCCCGAAGCGCAGGTCTGCCCCTGGTTGGCGAAGAGCGAGAGCGCGGCGACCGGCACGACGGCGTCGAGATCGGCATCGGGCCAGACGATCTGCGGAGACTTCCCGCCCAGTTCGAGGGTGACCTTGGCGAGGTTCGCGCCGGCGGCGGAGGCGATGCGCGTGCCGACCGCCGTCGAACCGGTGAAGGTCACCTTGTCGACGAGGGGGTGCTCGGCGAGCGCGGCGCCCGCCGACGTGCCGGTTCCGGTGACGACGTTGAGCACGCCGCCGGGAATCCCGGCCTCGAGCGCGAGCTCCCCGAGCTTCAGGGTCGACAGCGAGGCGTCCGCGGCCGGCTTCACGACCAGGGTGTTCCCCGCGGCGAGGGCGGGCGCGATCTTCCACGCGGCGATCATGGTCGGCGCATTCCACGGCGTGATCGCGCCGACGACCCCGAGGGGTTCGCGGAGCGTGTACGAGAAGCGTTCCGCGCCGGCGAAGGGCGGCAGCGAGAACGTCGATCCGGTGATCTTGTCGGCCCAGCCGGCGAAGTGTCGCAGCGTGTCGACGACCAGGGGGATCTCGGCGAAGAAGGCCTCCGCGTAGGGCCGGCCGACGTCGAGCGCCTCGAGCCGGGCCAGCTCGTCGAGGTGCTCCTCGACCAGGTCCGCGAAGCGCCACAGCAGCTTCGCCCGCTCGGCACCCGAGACCCGCGACCAGTCGCCCCCGTCGAACTGCGCCCGCGCGGCCCGTACCGCGGCATCGATGTCCGCGGCCTCACCGGCTGCGATCTCGGCCAGCAGCTCGCCCGTCGCGGGCGCACGGACGGCGATGGTGCCGCCGCTCGCCGCGGGCCGCCAGGTTCCGTCGATCAGCAGGTCCGTCGGCGGCGGCGGAGCGTCACGACCGAATCCGGTACCGGCACTGGCACTGGCACTGCTCATGCTGGCGCGGTCTCCGCCTCGACGTCCGCGGCCTCCGCTTCGAACCTCTCGGCAACCGCCTCCGCCTCCGCCTCAGCAGCCTCCGCCTCGAACGCGCGCACGACCTCTCCCGCGATGCGGAACGCCTCCACGCCTGCCGGGATGCCCGCGTAGACGGAGAGGTGGATGAGCGTGTCCTTCACCTCGTCCACGGTGACGCCGTTGTTGCGCAGCGCGCCCTCGAGGTGCAGCTTGAACTCGGCCGAACGCCCGAGGGTCCCGGTGATCACGAGGTTCAGCAGGCTGCGGTCGCGACGGCTCAACGCCTCGCGGCTCCAGTTCGCGCCCCAGCAGAACTCCGTCACGAGCTCCTGGAACTCGCGCCCGAACTCCCCCGCGTTCGCGAAGGAGCGCTCCACGTATTCCTCGCCGACGACGGCCTTGCGGATCCTGAGACCCTGTTCGAATTTCGATTCATTCGTCATGGTGGCTCCTTCTCGCCGTCTGCGCCGCTCAGTCGCCGCGCACCTCGTCCACGACCGGGTTCGACAGTGTGCCGATGCCCTCGATCGTGACGGCCACTGCATCCCCGTCCTTCAGGAACTCCGGCGGGGTGCGCTTGAACCCGACTCCCGCCGGCGTGCCGGTCGGGATGATGTCTCCCGGCTCCAGCTCGACGAACTCCGAGATGTGCTCGATCAGCGTCGGAATGTCGAAGATGAACTCGGCCGTGTTCGCATCCTGCTTCACCACGCCGTTCACGGTCGTCGTGATGCGCAGCTTGTGCGGGTCGAGGCCTTCGTCGGTCAGCGAGATGTGCGGACCGATCGGACCGGATGCGTGGAAGTTCTTCCCGCCCGTGTACTGGGCTACCCGGAACTGGAAATCGCGCACCGTGACGTCGTTGAAGACGGTGTACCCCGCCACGTGCGCCATCGCATCGGCCGCGCTGATGTGGCGGCCGCCCGTGCCGATCACGACGGCGAGCTCGCCCTCCCAGTCGAGCTGCTCGGACACGAAGGGGGCGACGATCGGATCGCCGTCGGCGATCTGGGTCACGGCGAATCGGGGGAACAGGATCGGGATCTCGCTCACCTGCAGCCCGGCTTCTGCGGCGTGCTTGCCGTAGTTGCGGGCGACGCACACGATCTTCGGCGGATTCGGCACCGGCACCAGGGTCTTCGCGTCCGCACGGGCGACCGTCACCCCGGCGGCCCGTGCCGCATCCGGGTCCAGAGAAGCCGCGTAGGCGACCGCCTCCCGCAGCGCCGCATAGCTCGCCTCCCCGCCCTGCAGGTAGGCGAGCGCGTCCGGTCCGAGCACGGCGTTCGCGAGGGCGGCGGCGTTCGCGACGCCCGTCGCCGCCTGCGCGCCGGCGTAGGCCTTCGTCAGGTCGATGTAGAGGTCTCCGTGGATCACGCCGAGGCGATCCTCCCCGGCGTGGCGGAAACGTGCGAGTTGAGTCATGAGAGCGGGCTCCTCCGGTTCGGCTACTGCTGCGGCTTCTTCGAGAGGCGCAGGTCCTCCCAGTCGAGGTCTGCGAGATCCGCGCCCTTCGCGTGCTCGCGGAGGCGCTCGTACGCGTCGAAGTCGAAGTCGTCGAGTTCGATGTTCTGGATCGGCGGGTGATCGCGGACGACGTCGTCGGATCCGATCTGATCGATCGCGTAGTAGAACTCGTTGATATTGCCGTCGGGGTCGAGCCCGTAGAAGCGCGCGTGGTTTCCCGGGCCGCCGATGCGGGCGTTGACGATGGGGATGCTCTGCTCGACGAAGCGGTGATACATGTCGATCAGATCCTGGCGCGTGTCGAACTCCCAGGCGATGTGGTGCAGGCCGAGGACGGTCGCCCCGGGCGCCTGAGCCGTGGGGTTGCGCAAGGTGAAGATGGAGAGCCGGTGGTGGATCGTGTCCTTCGCGCCGCGCACGAACGCGCCCGAGAGGACGGCGACGCCGTGCCCGGCGCGGCTCTCGTCGTAGTAGAAGATCTCGGTGAGCTTCATCCCGAGCACCTCGGTGTAGAACTTCACGGAGCGCTCGAGATCGGCGACGGCGATGCCGACGTGTCCGAGCCTGGCGACGCGGGGATTCGTCATTGGACTCTCCTGTCACAGAACGGCGTTGTCCGGTGCGGTGGTACCGGCTGCGCTCATGTTAATACAGGTGTACAGTTTCGGCAATAGATCGACGTAAGCCGGCGTCATCCGCGATGCTCGGGGCGGGCTCCACCCGGGCCGCCCCTGCCTCTTCCCGACATGGCGACGAGCCTGCTACCGTGATGAACGGCACTTCACGTGCCCTCGCGCAGTCGATGACGAAGTGCTCGTCTGACACATTCGCGGAGAGGACTGGCATCGGTCAGGACACGTCCGCGGTGGAGATTGCGCAACTGCCTCAGCCGGGGCGGTTGTGTTCACCATGCCGCGAATGCGGCGCGAGAGAAGGAGCGGGATACCGTGTCCACGACGAAGACCGACAAATCGGCGAAGGACCTCCAGGAGGTCACGGAGAAGATCGCGGCGATGCCGGAGCCGTACGCGACGATCGGCGCCAGACTGCACGAGACGATTCTCGGCGCCGGGCCGAAGCTCAAGCCGAGGATCTGGTACGGCATGCCGGGCTACGCCACCGGGCGCAGCGCACCCGTGCTGGTGTTCTTCCGGCTCGACGACGGGGTCATGTCGCTCGGGCTGTCGGAGAAGGCGACCATCGTACGAGAGCCGGACAGCACCCTGCGACCGGCCGCCTGGTTCTTCGACGAGGTCGACGACGCGACCCTCGCCAAGATCGCCGAGCTCGTGCGCACTGCGTTCTCCTGAACGCGGGCCGGCACGTACGTCGCGGCGAGTACGGACGAGGCCCGGATCCGCGAGATTTCGCGGGTCCGGGCCTCTGCCCAGGCGTTTCAGCCGGGGCTTCTCAAGAAGCTTCTAGAAGTCCCAATCCTCGTCCTCGGTGGCGACGGCCTTGCCGATGACGTAGCTGGACCCGCTGCCGCTGAAAAAGTCATGATTCTCATCGGCGTTCGGCGACAGCGAGGAGAGGATGGCCGGGTTGACGTCGGTCATCTCCTTCGGGAACATCGCCTCGTAGCCGAGGTTCATCAGCGCCTTGTTCGCGTTGTAGTGCAGGAACTTCTTCACGTCCTCCGTGAGCCCCACGGGATCGTAGAGATCCTGCGTGTACAGCACCTCGTTCTCGTAGAGGTCGTAGAGCAGCGCGAAGGTGTAGTCCTTCAGCTCCTGGCGACGCTCCGGGGTCTCGACCTCGAGGCCGCGCTGATACTTGTAGCCGATGTAGTAGCCGTGCACCGCCTCGTCGCGGATGATGAGGCGGATCAGGTCGGCCGTGTTCGTCAGCTTGGCGTGACTCGACCAGTACATGGGCAGATAGAAGCCCGAGTAGAAGAGGAAGGACTCGAGCAGCGTCGAGGCGATCTTGCGCTTCAGCGGGTCGTCACCGGTGTAGTAGTCGAGGATGATCTGCGCCTTCTTCTGCAGATTCGGGTTCTCCACCGACCAGCGGAAGGCGTCATCGATCTCCTGCGTCGAGCACAGGGTCGAGAAGATCGACGAGTAGCTCTTCGCGTGCACCGACTCCATGAAGGCGATGTTCGTGTAGACGGCCTCCTCGTGCGGCGTGATCGCGTCAGGGATCAGCGAGACGGCGCCGACCGTGCCCTGGATCGTGTCGAGCAGCGTCAGGCCGGTGAAGACGCGCATCGTGAGGCGCTTCTCGTCGGCCGTGAGCGTCTCCCACGACTGCACGTCGTTAGATAGCGGCACCTTCTCGGGCAGCCAGAAATTGTTCACCAGACGGTTCCAGACCTCAAGGTCCTTCTCGTCCTCGATACGGTTCCAGTTGATCGCCTGCACGTGGTCGACCAGCTTCAGCGGCTGCGCGTTCATCGGTTCCTTTCAGCGGGGCCCGAGGGCGGTTCGAACGGTGTCTCCAGACCCCCTCAGATACTACATCTTGAGGGGGTCGACACGCCCGACCCCAACATCGTGTGTCGGGGCGGGATCACTCCCCCCATCCTGGGAAGATCCCGTTGACGCACATGTAGTACGACATGTCGTTCGGCGCGACGGCGCGCAGATCGGGCAGCTTGAACGTCGAGATGCCGTCGCCGCCGAATTTGACGCCGAGCAACGTGTACAGCGCAGCGTTCTGACTGATCGACAAGGTCTGACCCTGCAGCGGGACGCCTTCGGTGCGGTTGCCCGCTGCCAGATACACCTGCCCGAGGACGCATTCGCCAGAGCCTGTGCCCGCCGCCCAGATCGTGTTCCAGAAGAGTAGCGGAATCGGGCAGTCCACCGCGGCACTGCCGCGCACTCGCGCACCGGCGCCTCGGGTCGGCGACTCACTCGCTCTGCCGGTCGGCGACGGACGGCTCGAACGGAGCGGCTCGGGATCCGCCGGAATTTCGCTCTGCGAACCCTCGCCGACTCCCACACTCCAGCCCCTCTATGCCGCCGGAGCCGCAGCGGACCAATCTCACTGGAGCTTCAGTGAATCTCGTTGACCCTGCTTCCGAGTGATCGGTAGGGTGACGATCAATGTGTCGATGCCGGCACATGTCCCGAAGACTCAAAGGGGAGTGAAAAACCAATCATGCTACAAAGAAAATTGATTGCGGGCTTCTGCGGCCTTGCGGTCACCGTTTCGACGATCTCCTTGGCGGCGCCCGCGCTCGCCGAGGAAGGTCGTGGGCCAGCCACCGAGGTCAAGGCCTCGACTCAGGCTCCGGCTCAGCTCCAGAACGGTGAAATCGCAGCAACCGAAGAATTCGGCGCCGCCAAGGCGTTCGATATGCCGACCTCGTACCCGTTCCAGCCGGAGCTCGACTTCTACCGCGACAACCCGACGGGTCCGAACGGCGAGGCCGACTTCAACACGAACTACGCCGAGCTCGTCTCCCACCCGGATATCGCGCCGATCCTGACCGACATCATGGAGCGCTCGAACCGCGTCTCCACCCAGGTGATCGGCCAGTCGACGCAGGGTCGCGATCTGTACCTCGTGACGGTGACCGCTCCCGAGACCGCGGCCGCCACCGCCAAGCAGACCGAGTGGCGCGAGAAGATCCGCAACAACCCCCACGCGGCGAAGAACGACCAGGCGCTGCTCTCCGGGTACAAGACCCCGATCTGGATCAGCAACAACATCCACGGCAACGAGTGGGAGGGCACCGACGCGGCGCTCGACTACATCGAGTACCTCGCCACGGCTCCCATGAGCGAGGTCGGGTCGATCCTGCGCAACAACCGCATCTACTTCTCGCCCTCGCTGAACCCGGACGGCCGCACGAACGCGACCCGTGCGACGGCGCTCGGCCTGGATCCGAACCGTGACATGATCACGCTGACGACGCCCGAGGCGACGTCGTTCGTCCAGACCGCCGACGCGGTCCAGGCGATCTACAACGCGGACTTCCACGGCTACACCAGCGTGCTGCAGATGGAGCCTACCGGCCCGCCCCACGGCTCGAACTACGAGTACGACCTGTACATCCCGCACAACTACGCCCTCGCGCTGCATGTGCAGGAGCACGTCACCAGCGAGCTGATCCCGGGGAACACCTACCTCACGGGTCGCCGCGGCAGCGTGACGAACACCCCGACCGAGTTCATCAAGATCCCGTATCGCGATACGCCGTCGGGCTGGGACGACTTCCCGCCGATCTTCACCGCGCAGTACGCCGCCTTCTACGGCGCGCTCACCGCGACGGTCGAGATCCCGAAGGGTCGCACCAACGTCTCGGGTCGCAGCATCCAGACGCCCGCGAACGCGAAGATCAACACCGATGTCTCCTACGAGACGATGGTCGCGATCGTCGACTACCTCAACCGCCCGGCCGTCGCCAAGGAGCTCGTGCTCAACCAGATCGAGACCTTCCGTCGCGGTGTGGACGGCGAGCCGAAGACCGCGCTGAACCTCGGCAACATCGCCGATGTGCCCGGCCCGAGTCAGTGGAAGGAAGAGTGGGACGAGGCTGACGACCAGCAGGCCATCACCCTGCCCCGCGCCTACGTGATCCCCCTCGGCGACGATCAGCGTTCGGACAGCGACGCGAACCGTCTCGTCCAGCGCCTGCTCGACGTCGGCCTCGAGGTCGGCACGCTGAACGCCGACACCACGGTGGACGGCAAGACCTACGCCAAGGGCTCGTATGTCGTCGACATGCATCAGCCGCTGCGCGGTCTCGCCAACTCGCTGCTCGACCTCGGTGAGGACATCTCTCTCGCCATCCCCTCGATGTACGACATCTCCGCCTGGAGCCTCGGCTACATCTGGGGTGCCGACGTCGAGAAGGTGGGCGAGGTGACCGACGCTTCGATCGGCGCCACCACGCGGATCAGCAAGGTGAAGTCGAACTACGCGATGCCGAAGGCCGGGGAGTACCTGAACTTCGACCTCGCGGGCGTGAACGACTACCAGGCGCTCAACGCCCTGCTCGACGAGGACGTCGCGGTCACCATGATCGAGGACGGCTCGGTCGTGGTCGCCGACACCGACGCGGCCAAGGTCGCCGAGGTCGCCGCGGAGTTCGACATCGCGGTCGAGGCGGCATCCGCCGCCGACATCGCGGCCTTGCAGGCCGACAGCGCGAAGGGGCTCTCGGATCTCAAGATCGCCTACGTGGGCAACCAGGACGACCGCCTCTCCCTCGAGGAGCTCGGCTTCAACGATCTGGTGCAGGTCACCGCCGCGACCGTGAACAGCAACCCGGCGCTGCTCGATGATGTCGATGTCATCTGGGTCGGCTCGGCGTTCACCTTCTCGGGTGCGCAGACCGCGGGTCGTGACGCCGTGCAGGCCTTCGTGGACAACGGCGGCTCGATCATCGGGCGCACCGCGTCCGCGCTCACCGCTGCCAGCGCATTCGGGCTGATCAGCGCGACCGCCACGTCGGGCAACGGCTCCGGCAACGGCATCGTCGCGGTGGAGACGCCCGAGGGATCGGTCCTCGAGCCCTACCAGCAGGACAGCTCGTTCATCTACCCGGCCGTCTCCTTCAGCAACCTCGGTGAGGGCACGAAGGCCGAGCAGAACTACGCCGAGGGCAACCCGCTGCTGGCCGGCCACTGGCGGAGCACCAACGCGACGAACGGACCCGAAGTAGCCGGCGGCAAGGCCTCGGTCATCTCGGGCGAGTCCGCCTCGGGCGCGAAGGCCCTGGTCTTCGGCACCTCGGTGTTCTTCCGCACGCACCCCAAGGGTGGGCTGAGCCAGGCCGCGCGCGGCCTGTTCTGGGCCGCTCCCGCCGCTGACGTGCTCCCCGCACCGAAGCCGGTGGCCACGGTGACGGCGAAGCTCGCGAAGTCCACTCTCCGCTACGGCCAGGCCAACTCGGTCACCGTCACGGTGAAGGGCGACGGGGCGAACGCCACGGGCAAGGTCAAGGTCACGCTCGGCGGCAAGGCGGTCAAGACCGCCACGCTGTCGAACGGCAAGGTGAAGGTGGCCCTGCCGGCCAAGAAGTCGGTCGGCAAGTACACGCTCACCGCGAGCTACCTGGGCTCCGACGAGGTGAAGCCGAACTCGAAGAGCACCTCGCTGCGCATCCACAAGGCGAACACCAAGGTGACGGCGAAGCTCTCGAAGTCGAAGATCTCGACGAAGCAGAACGGCAAGGTCACCGTCAAGGTGACGCTGCCGGGCGCCTCGAAGGTCTACGCCACGGGCAAGGTGACGGTGAAGGTCGGTAACAAGACCGTCAAGAACGTCAACCTCTCCGCCTCCAAGAAGGGCAAGCTCACGGTGACGCTGCCCAAGCTCAAGAAGGGCACCCACAAGGTGAGTGTCCAGATCAAGAGCACCTCCAACCAGAAGAAGGGAACCTCCAAGAAGGTGACGCTCCGCGTCAGCTGATCTCCCCATCACACCGAGGGTGGTCGCGGATTCTTCCGCGGCCACCCTCGGTCGTTTTTCGGGGCGTCGATCTCTCCCTCGGTTCTTCCCGTAGGGGGTTCTCGCACTTCCAGGGCTCCCGTCCCCCTCCCTCTCTACGCCATCGACGCCCCGCACCGCCGCTGGGCCCGCTCCTGCCCAGCAACACATACGAAAGCGGCCCGCCCCGTCAGTGACGAGGAGGGCCGCCTAAAGTGCCGCGGAGAACGCCGCGGTCCTCAGCAACTGCCTACAGCATGCAGGAGACGCACTGCTCGAGTTCGGTGCCCTCGAGCGCGAGCTGGCGCAGGCGGATGTAGTAGATCGTCTTGATCCCCTTGCGCCAGGCGTAGATCTGCGCCTTGTTGATGTCGCGAGTGGTGGCGGTGTCCTTGAAGAACAGCGTCAGCGAGAGGCCCTGGTCGACGTGCTGCGTCGCCGCGGCGTAGGTGTCGATGATCTTCTCGGGACCGATCTCGTAGGCGTCCTGGTAGTAGTCCAGGTTCTCGTTCGACATGAACGGGGCCGGGTAGTACACGCGGCCGAGCTTGCCCTCCTTGCGGATCTCGATCTTCGACGCGATCGGGTGGATCGAGCTGGTCGAGTTGTTGATGTAGGAGATGGAGCCGGTGGGCGGTACGGCCTGGAGGTTCTGGTTGTAGATGCCGTGCTGCTGCACGCTGGCCTTGAGCTCGCGCCAGTCGTCCTGGGTCGGGATGTCGACGTTCGCGGCCGCGAAGAGTTCGCTCACCCGATCGGTGGTCGGCGCCCAGAGCTCTTCGGTGTACTTGTCGAAGAACTCGCCCGAGGCGTACTTCGAATCCTCGAAGCCTTCGAAGGTGCGGCCGCGCTCGATGGCGAGCTTGTTCGACGCCTTCAGCGCATGGAAGAGGATCGTGTAGAAGTAGATGTTCGTGAAGTCGATGCCCTCGTCCGAACCGTAGTGCACGTGCTCGCGGGCGAGGTAGCCGTGCAGGTTCATCTGGCCGAGGCCGATGGCGTGCGACTTGTCGTTGCCGTCCTCGATCGAGCGCACGGATGAGATGTGGCTCATATCGCTCACCGCGGTGAGCGCCCGGATGGCCAGCTCGACGCTCGCGCCGAAGCTCTGGCCGTCCATCATCATCGCGATGTTCATCGAGCCGAGGTTGCACGAGATGTCTTTGCCGATCTCGTTGTAGCTGAGGTCCTCGTTGTAGCTGGTCGGGGTGTTGACCTGCAGGATCTCGGAGCAGAGGTTCGACATGTTGATGCGGCCCTTGATCGGGTTCGCCTGGTTCACCGTGTCCTCGAACACGATGTAGGGGTATCCCGACTCGAACTGCAGCTCGGCGATGGTCTGGAAGAAGTGACGCGCGTTGATCTTCGTCTTCTTGATCCGCGGATCGTCGACCATCTCGTGGTACTTCTCCGAGATCGGGATGTCGCCGAAGGGGATGCCGTAGACGCGCTCGACGTCGTAGGGCGAGAAGAGGTACATGTCCTCGCCCTTCTTCGCCAGCTCGAAGGTGATGTCGGGGATCACGACGCCGAGCGAGAGGGTCTTGATGCGGATCTTCTCGTCCGCGTTTTCGCGCTTGGTGTCGAGGAAGCGCATGATGTCGGGGTGGTGCGCGCTCAGATAGACCGCACCGGCGCCCTGCCGGGCCCCCAGCTGGTTGGCGTAGCTGAAGCTGTCTTCGAGGAGCTTCATCACCGGGATGATGCCCGAGGACTGGTTCTCGATCTTCTTGATCGGGGCGCCGGCCTCGCGGATGTTCGAGAGGGAGAGCGCCACGCCGCCGCCGCGCTTGGAGAGCTGGAGCGAGGAGTTGATGCCGCGCGAGATCGACTCCATGTTGTCCTCGATCCGCAGCAGGAAGCACGAGACGAGCTCGCCGCGCTGCGCCTTCCCGAGGTTCAGGAAGGTGGGGGTCGCCGGCTGGAAGCGGCCCGACACGATCTCCCGCATGTAGCCGCGTGCCAGCTCCTCGTCGCCCTGGGCGAGGCCGAGGGCGACCATCACCACGCGATCCTCGAAGCGCTCGAGGTAGCGCTTGCCGTCGAAGGTCTTCAGCGCGTAGGAGGTGAAGAACTTGAAAGCGCCGAGGAACGTCGGGAAGCGGAACTTCATCGCGTAGGCCTCGTCCGTGAGCCGTTCGATGAACTCGACCGAATACTGGTCGATCAGCGCCTTCTCGTAGTAGTCGTTATCGATCAGGAACCGCAGGCGCTCTTCGAAGTTGTGGAAGAACACGGTGTTCTGATTGACGTGCTGCAGGAAGTACTGCCGTGCGGCTTCGCGATCCTTGTCGAACTGGATCTTGCCGTCGGCGTCGTACAGGTTCAGCATCGCGTTCAGCGAGTGGTAGTCCATATCGCTGACCTTCGACGACGCGAGTCCGGGTTCCATCACTGCGGTGCCTGCTGCAGAGTCCAAAACTTTTCCAATCCTTCTTGGACGGCGGTCACGTCGTCCGGTGTACCAAAGAGTTCGAATCGATAGAGGTGCGGCACCTGCAGCTTGCGTGCAACGATGTCGCCGGCTATTCCGTAGGCGTCGCCGAAATTGGTGTTGCCCGCTGCAATGACCCCTCGGATGTGCTTCCGGTTTCGCTCGTCGTTGAGGAACCGGATCACCTGCTTGGGTACCGCCTTGGTCTCGGGGCCGCCGCCGTAGGTCGGGAGGATGAGCACGTACGGCTCGTCGACCACAAGAGGCTCATCCCGCGAGTGGAGCGGGATCCGGTGGGCAGGAAGGCCGAGCTTCTCCACGAAGCGGTGCGTGTTGCCCGAGGCGCTCGAGAAGTAGACCAGCCTGGCCATCGCTCCTCCTCGTCCCTCGCACCCGTCGCACCTGGTCGCCGCTCCGGATCACCGGCATCCCTGCTCCCGAATCAGTCCGTGAGACGGGAGGCGAGCGCCGAGATCTTGTCGGGGCGGAAGCCGGACCAGTGCTCGTCGTCGGTGACGACCACGGGTGCCTGCAGGTAGCCGAGCTCCTTGACGGTTTCGAGCGCAGTCGGATCCTCCGAGAGGTCGACGACGTCGTATTCGATTCCCTGGCTGTCGAGCGCACGATAGGTCGCATTGCACTGCACGCACGACGGCTTGGTGTACACGGTGGTAGCCATATCAAGCCTTTCAGTCAAAAACTCTCCCGCGCCTCAACGAGGCACTACATATAGTGAACCACACGGGGGTCGACCACAACATGATGTAGTTACACCAATGTAGTTTTCCACCCGGAATCCACCGCCGACCCCCAGCCTCTGGGGAGAACTTTCGGCACGATTCCGCCACCCCATGGGAGTTATCCACAGGCCTCCCCGCCCGGAAAATTTTTCCTCCACACCCGGCATCCGGCGTGTCGCCTCCAGCGCCCCCGGAGGAGCCCGTGCACCCCCGCCGACGGCATCCGTCACAGCGCGATCGGCCACAGCAACTCCGTTCCGTCGGGCTCGAACCACCGCAGCACGAGCATCGTGTCCGGCGCGGTCAACGCCCCCTCCGCCGACGCACCGCGCAGCACCACGCGCACCCGTTCGCCAGGGTGCACGGTCCGCGGCAGCGAGAGCCCCAGCATCCCCTCACCGGCCAGCGCGAAGCGCACGC
>NZ_JBHSRW010000011.1:0-25510 GCF_042659205.1 Leucobacter soli | reverse complement strand
CATCGGAGAGGAGCTGGAATCGCGACATGGTTCCACGATCCCACCCCCATCACAAATCAATTAACAGACACGCCCTACGTCACCATCGACGACTCGCTGCAACTGCGATCCAGCAGTACCTTCGGCCAGGAGCTGCCTCCGCGCCCGCATCCCGGTCGTGCGGAGGGGAGGCTCGACGCGCTGCTCGTCGCGAGCTGGGTCGCACCGCGCACGACCCGCATCGGGCTCATCCCCACGGTGACGACCACCCACACGGAACCGTTTCATGTCGCCACCGCACTGCAGACCCTCGACCACATCAGCCTCGGCCGCGCGGGCTGGCAGCTCCGCTTCTCCGCCGGCTCGGCCGAGGCGGCGGCCTTCGGCCGCAGATCCGCCCCGGAGATCGACCTCGACGCCGTCCTCGCGGGTCGACCCGATGCCGGTCTCGACGGGCTGATCGACGACGCAGCCGATGCAGCGGAAGTCGCGCGCCGTCTCTGGGACAGCTGGGAGAGCGACGCGATCATCCGCGATGTCGCGAACGGCCGTTTCCTCGACCGAGACCGGCTCCATCACATCGATTTCGCGAGCGAGCGCCTCTCGGTGATCGGCCCGTCGATCGTCCCGGGCAGCCCGCAGGGGCAGCTCCCGATAACGCTCCTCGCCCACTCGGCGCACATCTTCGCGCTCGCCGCCCGCACCGCCGACGTGGTGTTCATCACTCCCGAGAACGACGCCCCCGGGACCGGTGCCTCGCGGGGGAAGAACGCGGCGCAGCTGATGGCCGAGGTGCGAGCCGCAGAGGCCGTCGAGGATCGTGCCGCGACCGGCCTCGCCCCGCTGCGCATAGTGGCGGATCTCGTCGTGGGCCTCGATACCGCTACGGAGCCCGGCTCCGCGCGACTGCGACGACTCGACGATCTGCTGGAGACCCCCTCCTCCGGGGACGCCCGGATCGTCGCCGGGAGCGCAGAGGAGCTCGCGGACCTCATTGCGGGCTGGCACGAGGCCGGCGTCGAGGGCGTGCGGCTGCGCCCCCTCGCGCTGCCCGACGACCTCGAGCGGATCTCTTCGGATCTGCTGCCGTCGATCCGCGCGCGGATCCCCGAGCTTCCGGCCGGGGACGGGATCGGGGTTCGGCTGCGCGACCGCTTCGGGCTCCCGCCCGCGATCAACCGCTACACCCGAGCACGAGAGGAGCGCGTCGCATGAGCACGGCCACGAATGCCGCCCGGGAGGTGCACCTGGTTGCACATTTCCCAGGTGTGAACAGCACCACCGTCTGGAGCGATCCCGCGTCGGGGAGCCAGATCGACTTCGCCTCGTTCCGCCACTTCGCGCAGACGGCCGAGCGCGGACTCTTCGACTACCTCTTCCTCGCCGAGGGGCTCCGGGTCCGCGAGCACGGCGGGCGGTTCCACGACCTCGACGTCGCCGGCCGCCCGGCCACGCTCGCCATCATCACCGCGATCGCGGCCGTGACCCGGCACCTCGGCGTCGTCGGGACGCTCTCCGCCACCTTCAACGAGCCCTACGAGCTCGCCCGGCAGTTGGCAAGCATCGACCACCTCTCGGACGGCAGAGTCGGCTGGAACGTCGTGACCTCGTCGGACGCCTTCCACGGCGCCAACTTCCGTCGCGGCGGCTATCTGCCCTACGAGGACCGGTACGTCCGGGCGGAGGAGTTCGTGGGCCTGGCCAAGGAGCTGTGGGACTCGTGGGACCCGGATGCGGTGCTCGCCGACCGTGCGAGCGGGCGCTACCTCGACCCCGCGCTCGTGCGCAGTGTGGTCCATCGCGGTCCGCAGTTCGACATCACCGCGACCAGCACGGTGCCGCGCAGCCCCCAAGGCTACCCCGTGATCGTGCAGGCGGGGGATTCGCCCGATGGTCGCGACTTCGCGGCCGCGAACGCCGAAGTGATCTTCTCCCGGCATACCGGCTTCGACGAGGGGCGAGAGTTCTACCGGGACGTCAAGGCCCGACTCGCCGCAGCCGGTCGGGCGGAGGACTCCCTGCTGATCCTGCCCGGCGCGACCTTCGTGCTCGGAGACACCGCAGCCGAAGCCCGGGAACGGGCCCGCGAGGTCGCCTTCCAGCAGATCAGCCCGCAGACCGCGGTGGCATGGATCGAAGCGATCTGGGGTCGACCCATTCCCGGGCTCGACCCCGACGGCCGCCTTCCCGACGAGGACCCCGGCGACGGCGAGCAGCGGCAGGGGCAGGTGAGCACCCAGGTCGCCGATCGCATCATCCGAGCGCGCGAGCTGCGGGAGCGCGCCGAGGCGGAGCGCCTGACGCTGCGCGAACTCGTCGTCGCCGAGACGGCCGAGCACACCTTCGTCGGTACCCCGCAGCACGTCGCGAGCGAGATCGACCGGTACGTGCAGGGCCGCGCCTCGGACGGCTTCGTCCTCGTGCCCCACCTGACACCAGGCGGGCTCGACGAATTCGTGGACCGGGTCGTGCCGCTGCTGCAGGAGCGCGGCGTGTTCCGCACCGAATACCCCGTGGACCCGAGCAGCGGAACCACCACGCTCCGGGCCACGCTCGGGCTCCCGAAACCGCCCCGTCACGCTCAGCATCGCCTGGAAGAGGAAGGAGCGCTCGTATGAGCACCATCACCGAGCCGCTGCGAGAGGAATCGCAAGCCGCGGCCTACACCTTTGCATACGTCCGCTCGAGCGACCCGCTGGCGCAACCCCTCTTGCAGGATCTGGTGCGGGAATACGATTGCCGTTACGGGTTCGAGGTGTTCGGGGAATCTGCGACGGACGAGATCAACCGGTATCCGGAGGCGGCGTTCGCCGAGCCCGAGGGGGCATTCCTCCTGCTGCTCGAGGACGGCGAACCGGTCTCCGGCGGCGCCTTCTTCCGCCTGGACGAGCGCACTGCCGAGTTCAAGCGGATCTGGACTCGCACCGATCGGCGCGGGCGGGGCCTCGCCCGCGTGGTGCTCACCGAGCTCGAGCTCGAGGCGAAGCGACTCGGCTACGAGCGGATCTTCCTCACCACGGGCCCGCGCCAGCCCGAGGCCGTCTCCCTGTATCGAGGGCACGGCTACACCCCGCTCTTCGACGTGACGCAACCGGCTTCGGCGATCGGAGTGCACCCGTTCGAGAAGTCGCTGGCCGAGACCGAATCGCTGCCGCGTCGCGTCCGCGCCCGCGTGCCCGAGCGGTCCGCTCGCCGCGTCGTCCCACCCGAGGCGGCCGGTGCAGCCGATGTGCCGGTGACACCCGCCACTGTCGACGTGCCGGTGCAGCCCGCCACCGCCGAGGTGCCGGCGAGGCCCGCCACCGTCGACGTGGCGGTGAATCCCGCCGCAGTAGTCCCCACCCCTAAGAAGGTTGATCGCGCGGCGCCGGCAGCGCGAAAAGTCGTGCCGCTGAAGCACTGGACGCGCTGGACTCTCAGTGCGATCGCGGTGTTCTTCCTCGCCCAGCTCGTGTGGACGTTCTTCACCAATCCGCAGTGGCGCTGGCCGGTCTTCGCGGAGTACTTCTTCAACGAGGCCGTGCTTCGGGGCCTCTGGCTGACGCTCTGGCTGACGGCCGTCTCCACTGTCATCGGCTTCGCGCTCGGAGCCCTGCTCGCGCTCGCGCGACTCTCGGGCTCCCCGTTGCTGAACTCCTTCGCCTGGGGATTCATCTGGTTCTTCCGTTCCGTGCCGCTGATCGTGCAGCTGGTGCTCTGGTACAACCTCGGCTATCTGTTCCCGACCCTCGGCATCGGCTGGCCGTTCAGCTACGACTTCTGGCTGGTGGAGTTCAACACCGTGCACCTCATCTCGGCATCGGCCGCGGCCGTGCTCGGCCTCTCGCTGCACCAGGCCGCCTACTCCGCGGAGATCATCCGCGGCGGACTCCTCTCGGTCGACCAGGGGCAGATCGAGGCTGCGAAGGCGCTCGGCATTCCCCGCTCGCGCCGCTTCTTCCGCATCACTCTGCCGCAGGCCGCGCGAGCGATCCTGCCCAATGCCTTCAACGAGGTGATCGGCCTGCTGAAGGGCACCTCGGTCGTGTTCATCCTCGCGCTGCCCGAGCTCTTCTACACGGTGCAGGTGATCTACAACCGCAACGCGCAGGTCGTCCCGCTGCTCCTCGTCGCGACGGTGTGGTACGCCCTGTTCACCTCGGTGCTCAGCGTGCTGCAGTACTACATCGAACGGCATTTCGCTCGCGGCTCGGCCCGCGAGCTGCCTCCGACGCCGCTGCAACGCGCGAGGCGCGCGATCCGCGCCGGCATTCTCGGCCGTGCGAACGGCTCCGATCCGCAGATCCCGCCGGCCTCGGTCGCGGCGATCACATCGAGTCAGCACTAGGAGACCGACATGACCACAGGCACCGCCACCGCTGCCGAGGCGGCAGCAGCAGACACCCCCGAGCACGACCTCGGGTCCCGACCCGGAACCGGGCTGGTCGAGATCGCCGGCGTCCACAAGTCGTACGGCCCCCGAGAGGTGCTGCACGGCATCACGCTCACGGTGGAGCCCGGACAGGTCGTCGCCCTGCTCGGCCCGTCGGGATCCGGCAAGTCGACCCTGCTGAGGGCGATCAACCATCTCGAGACGATCGACCGCGGCGAGATCACCATCGATGGCGAGTTCATCGGCTACGAGCAGCGCGGCGACCGCCTGTACGAGCTGCCCGAGAAGGAGGTGCTGACGCGGCGCACCCGCGTCGGCATGGTGTTCCAGAACTTCAACCTCTTCCCGCACCTCACCGCGCTCGAGAACATCATCGAGGCGCCGGTCGGCCTGAAGCGCGCGAGCCGGGCCGAGGCGACGGCGCGGGCGCGCGAACTGTTGGAGAGAGTCGGCCTCGCGGACCATGCCGAGCACTACCCGCGCCAGCTCTCCGGCGGGCAGCAGCAACGCGTCGCGATCGCCCGGGCGCTCGCACTCGATCCTGCCGTTCTGCTCTTCGACGAGCCGACGAGTGCGCTCGACCCGGAACTGGTCGGCGAGGTGCTGAGCGTGATCAGGGACCTCGCCCACAGCGGTACGACCCTGATCATCGTCACACACGAGATCGGCTTCGCCTCGGAAGTCGCCGACCACGTCGTCTTCCTCGACGCGGGCCGCGTCGTCGAGCAGGGTTCGCCGGAGCAGGTGCTGCGCGCACCCGAGCAGGCGAGGACCCAGGAGTTCCTCGACTGGGTCATCTGACTCGCGACCCCATCCATCCACCATCCATCCATCCACCATCCGCTCACTCATCCACGAATAGGAATCTCATGACCATCACGACCCCGAACCGAAGAACCGGCCGCCTGAGCCGTGCCGCGGCAGCGACCACCGCGATCCTCGCCCTCTCCGGTCTCGTCGCGTGCAGTTCGACGTCGGTGGCCGACGATACGGCCCCCACGACGCCGGACGCTGCAACCGCATCGCCCTTCGACCTCACCTCCGCGAACGCGGAGAGCCGACCGAGGATCGACCCGATCCCGGAGGCGGTCGCCGCGCTCGAGGCGAGCGGCTTCTCGCCCGTCGACGCAGGGAAGCTCACCGTCGCCAACGGTGCGTTCGTTCCCCCCATCAGCTTCCTGGCGGAGGACGATAACCAGACGCTGCTCGGCGGGGACCCCGACATCTCTCAGCTCGTCGCCGACGGCCTCGGTCTCGAGTACAGTGCGCAGAACGTGGCCTGGGCGGACTGGCCCCTCGGCGTCGAATCGGGCAAGTACGATGTCGTGATCTCGAACGTCACCGTCACCGAGGAGCGGAAGGATCTCTTCGACTTCGCCACCTACCGGGACGACGTCCTCTCCTTCGCGGTGAAGGCCGACAGCGAGATCGACTCTATCTCTGAGGCCGCAGACGTTTCGGGCTTGACCGTCGTCGTCGGCAGCGGCACGAACCAGGAGAAGATCCTGCTGGGCTGGTTCGAGGAGAACGAGAAGAACGGCCTCGAGCCCGGTGAGGCCGTCTACTACGAGGACACCGCGGCAGCCGCCCTCGCCCTCGCCTCCGGTCGCGTCGACGCGATCTTCCAGCCCAACTCCACCAACGCCTACACCGCCGCTGTGAACGGTGAATCGAAGATCGTCGGCACCCTCAACGGAGGCTTCCCCGAGAATGCGCAGATCGGCGTCGCCACGGCCAAGGGCAACGGCCTGATCGAAGCGGTGTCGATCGTGCTGAACCACATCATCGAGAGCGGCGAGTACCAGGACGTGCTCGATCGCTGGGCGCTGCAGGACGAAGCCGTGCCCGAGTCGCTCGTGAACCCGCCCGGACTGCCCCGGCCGTGATCGATATCGGACCGTCGGCCGCTTCCTCCGCCGCATCGGCGGAGGAAGCAGCCGTGCGCATCCTGTTCATCGGCGCCGGGCCAGCCTCGGCGATGGTGCTCGAGCGCCTGCTCGCCTCACATCGTCGAGATCATCCCGAGCTGCGCCTGGATATCCGACTCGTGGATCCGTTCCCGCCGGGCGGCGGACGGATCTGGCGCAGGGAGCAGTCCCCGCTGCTGAAGCTCAACACGATGCTCGAGGACGCCGCGTTCTTCACCGACGACTCGTGCACGATCGAGGGGCCGATCGAGCCGGGACCGTCGCTCGCGGACTGGGTGCGCCTGGTGCGCGAGGGGGCGCTTCCCGGCCCTGCGTGGGCCGATGCCGCGCTGGAGCGAGAGATCGGGACGATCACCGACCGCGGCTTCCCGACCCGACGGCTGAACAACGCCTACCTCAGCTGGGCCTACGAGGAGGTGCTGCAACGCGCCTCCGATCGCGTGAGCGTCGCCTGGCAGCAGGGCTTCGCGACCTCGGTGGAGGCACCGGATGAGGCGACTCGCGTCGTACGACTTCGTTCGGGCGAGGTGCTGACCGCGGATCTCGTGCTGCACGCGCTCGGCCACAACGGTTCGCAGCCCTCGGCCGAGGCGATCCGGATAGGCGAGTTCGCGGAGCAGCACGGGCTCGACTACGTCGCCCCCGCCTTCACCGCGGACATCGATCTCGACTGGGTGCCTGCGGGCGAGGACGTGGTCGTGCGCGGGATGGGTCTCGCCGCGGTCGACCTGGCCGTGCTGCTCGCCGAAGGCCGGGGCGGCCGCTTCGAACGCGACGCCGACGGCGCGCTGCGATACCTGCCGAGCGGGCGCGAGCCGGTGCTGCACTTCGGCTCGCGCCGCGGCGTGCCCTACCGTTCCAAGGTCACGAGCAGCCCGATCGGCGACCCCGTGCAGCTCGAACTCTTGGGCGACGACTTCCGCGAGCGGATCGCCGCCCGCGACGAGCCGCTCGACTTCGAACGCGATATCTGGCCCCTGGTGGCCGCCGAACTGCTCCTCGGCTACTACCGCGAACTGTTCACCGGCCACCCCGACCGGGTGCTCGGCGACTGGCCGGGCTTCGCCGCCGCCCTGCGCGGCATCCTCGCCGCCGATGGCGGCTTCGAGTCCGACGCACTCACCCGGCTGATCGCGGACCACGTGCCCGAGCCCGAGGATCGCTTCGAGATCGCGGAGTTCGACCGCCCTCTGGATTTCGCCGGAGTCGATGCCGCGGCCGTGGCTTCGAGCGCGGCATCGAGCGCGGCCGCCACAGACGCTGCTCCCGCGACCCGGGTCCCTTCCGGCAGAGAGGGCGCCGGCGCCGTGCACCGACGCGTGATCGCCCACATCGAGCGCGACCTCCGCCAACGCACCCGCACCGAGAACAGCGCTGCACAGGCGCTCTTCCTCACCATGCTGTTCTCCTTCATATCGATCGCCGAGATTCCTGCCGAGAAGTGGAACGCCCGCACCCGTACCCGGGTCCTGCCCGGGCGGTGGCACACCTTCTTCAGCTATCTCGCCAGCGGGCCTCCCGGCGAACGCCTGGAGGAGCTGGTCGCACTCGCCGACGCCGGCATCGTCCGGTTCCTCGGAGGCGACGTCGAGCTGCGGCTCGACGAGGCGCACGGGCGCTTCGTCGCCTCCGGTTCTGCCGAGACTCCTGGGGGCCGCACGCGCTCCCGGATCGACTCCACCGTCCTCATCGACGCCTGGCTGCCCGAGGCGCAGGCCGTTCGCAGCGACAACCCGCTGCTGCGCGGACTCGTCGCCGACGGAATCGCGGAGGAGGTGCGGATCGCGGACGCGGAGCACGACGGCAGCACGGGGCAGATCGTGATCGAGTCGGGTGGGGTGCTCCCGGGCGACCCCAGGCAGTTCGCGTTGGGCCCCTTCACGTCCATCCCGGGCGCCGGCGCGTTCACCCGGCCCGGGATCGACTCGCTGTCGTTCCGGCTTCACGACCGCTGCGCGCGCGCCATCCTCGCCGCTGCTGCCCGCTCGGCATCCCTGCAGCGGGCGGTGGAGCCGCAGCTCGCGATCCGTTGAGCGGTATCCTTGGTGACCCCCCGCCCGCCCTACCAGCCCCGAATGGAGCATCTGATCGCATGAGCCGCACGATCGAACTGAGCGCCGACCGCATCGTCGTGGGCGGTGGTGCGATGGGACTCGCCGCGGCCGCTGCGCTCGCGTCGCGCGGCGCATCGGTGATCCTGTTCGAGCGCTTCGGGCCGTCGCATCGACGTGGGGCATCCCACGGCGCGACGCGAAACTTCAACAACGCCTATGCCGAGCCGGACTATCTCGACCTCTTCGATGAGGCCCGCGCGCTCTGGCGGCACCTGGAAGAGGAATCCGGCCGCACCCTCCTCGATCTGCGGGGGTTGGTCACCCACGGTCCATCGGAGGAGGTGGAAGTCGCGTTCGCGGCCCTGCACCGGCGCAAGGCGCAGGTCCAGATGCTCACCCCCGAGGAGGCGCACCGGCGCTGGCCCGGGATGCGCTTCGACGACGACGTCCTGTTCAGCCCGGACGCAGGTGCCGTGCTCGCGGCGGAGGCGCTCGCCGCGCTGCGCGACGTGTCGACTGCCGGCGGCGCTCGATTGCTCCACGGGCACCGGGTGACGGGGATCGATCCTGCCTCTCCGGGCCTCGTGCGCGTGACCGCCGAGACGAGCGAGGGCGTCCCGGTCGTCGCTTCGGCCGGTGGTGTCGTCGTAGCGGCCGGCGCCTGGAGTTCGCCCCTCCTCGAGGGCCTCGCCCCGCTGCCCGAGCTGGTGGTCACGGAGGAGCACCCGGCTCACTTCCGACCCCGGGATCCGGGCATCGCCTGGCCGTCCTTCAACCACCTCGCTCGCGACGAGGAGCTCGTCGCCCGCGGCGGCCACGTCTACGGCATGTTCACGCAGGGTGAGGGAGTGAAGGTGGGCTTCCACGCGGTCGGCGAGACCGTCGATCCGGACCATCGCCCGTTTCGCGCGACGGAGGAGAAGCGTCGGCAGCTGCGCGACTACGTCGCGGAATGGTTCCCGGGCCTCGACCCCGAGAGTGCGGAGGAGATCAGCTGCACCTACACGAGCACGCCCTCGGGCGACTTCGTGCTCGATCGCGTGGGGGCGGTGACCGTGGCCGCTGGATTCTCCGGGCACGGATTCAAGTTCGTGCCCGCCATCGGGCGGGTGCTCGCCGACGCCAGTCTGGGCGTCGGCGCCCCTCCGGAGCGCTTCCGCCTCGCCGCGCATGCGCGCTGAAAGGCTCGGCCGTGCTGCACCGGGAGGAGTCCTCGAACCGGGCGATCGAACCATGCCGACGCCTGCCTCCGGCCCGTACGATTCTGTTCCCGCGCTCGCACTCGCCCAGCGACAGATGCGAACATAGAGGGCATCGGCGCGGATCTTCCGCGCCGACGACGTACGGGAGTACAGACAGGAACAGATAGACCATGGCGAAGTATCGAGTTCAGAACCCCGCGACGGGGGAGATTGTCGAGACCTTCGAATCAGCCACCGACGAGCAGGTCGAGCAGCAGCTCGCCGCCGCCGAGGGCGTCTACCGGGAGTGGCGCGAGCGGAGCGTGCAGGATCGCGCCGCCGTGGTGAAGCGCGTCGCCGAGATCTTCGCGGAGCGCCGCGAGGAGCTCGCCGAGATCATCGCGCTCGAGATGGGCAAGTCGATCGCCGAGAGCCTCGACGAGGTCGATTTCGCGACCGACATCATCGAGTACTACGCGGTCTACGGCCCGGGCCTCATCACCGACTACGAGATCCCGTCCACGATCCCGGGCAAGGCCGTCGTCGAGCATCTGCCGATCGGCGTGCTGCTCGGCGTGATGCCCTGGAACTTCCCCTACTACCAGGTGGCCCGCTTCGCCGCGCCGAACCTCGTGCTCGGCAACACGATCCTGCTGAAGCATGCGGACATCTGCGCCAAGTCGAACCTCGTGATCCAGGAGATCATGGAGCAGGCCGGCGTGCCGGTCGGCGGCTACCAGGCGCTCTTCACCTCGCATGATCAGATCGCGACCATCATCGCGGACCCGCGCGTGCAGGGCGTCTCGCTGACCGGGTCCGAGCGGGCCGGCGCGATCATCGGCGCCCAGGCCGGCACGCACCTCAAGAAGTGCGTGCTCGAGCTCGGCGGCATCGACCCGATGGTCGTGCTCGACGCCGATGACGTGGCCGAGGTCGCGAAGACGGCCTGGGACTTCCGCACCTACAACGGGGGCCAGGTCTGCAACTCGAACAAGCGACTGATCGTGATGGCCGACATCTACGACGAGTTCGTCGATGCGCTGGTGCAGCTCGCCGACGGCCTGAAGCCGGGCGACCAGCTGAACCTCGGCGAGGGCGAATATGTGCCGCTCTCGACGCGCGCCGCGGCTGAGACCGTCGACGCGCAGGTGCGGAAGGCCGTATCGGAGGGTGCACGCCTGCTCGCCGGCGGCGTGCTGTCCGAAGGCCCCGGCGCGCACTACTCGCCGGCGGTTCTCGTCGACGTGCCGCGCGACTCGGAGTCGTACCGCGAGGAGATCTTCGGCCCGGTCGCCACCGTCTACAAGGTGCACTCCGACGCGGAGGCGCTCGAGCTCGCCAACGACTGCGCACTCGGTCTCGGCGGCTCGGTGTTCTCGACCGACGAGGCGCGCGCGGCGGCGGTCGCCTCGAAGCTCGAGGTCGGCATGTCGCACGTCAACATCATCGCCGCGGAGGCCGCCGAGATCCCGTTCGGCGGGGTGAAGCGCTCCGGCTTCGGCCGCGAGATGGGGCCCGTCGGCATCGGCGAGTTCGCCAACAAGCGCCTCTACTTCGTCTCGAAGTAGTCGGCAGTCCGCTGTCAGCATGCCGCGAACGGCACCCCGTTCGCGGCATGCTGGAGCTGTCGCTCCGCACTCCACCCCCTTGAGAGAGGACCAGCACAACGATGTTCGAGAAGATTCTGGTCGCCAATCGTGGTGAGATCGCGATCCGTGCGTTTCGTGCGGCGAACGAACTCGGTGCGCGGACGGTGGCGGTGTTCCCCTACGAGGACCGCAATTCGCTGCACCGGCTCAAGGCCGACGAAGCGTACCTGATCGGGACGGTCGGGCATCCGGTGCGCGCCTATCTCGATGTCGCGGAGATCGTGCGCGTGGCCGTCGAGTCGGGTGCGGATGCGATCTACCCCGGCTACGGATTCCTCTCGGAGAACCCGGAACTCGCGGCGGCCGCGGAGGCGGCGGGGATCCGGTTCATCGGCCCGGGCCGCACGGCGCTCGAGATGGCGGGCAACAAGGTCGCCGCGAAGGAGCATGCGATCGCTGCGGGGGTGCCGGTGCTGGCCTCCACCCCGCCGTCGACCGACGTGGACGCCCTGATCGCGGGCGCGCGCGAGATCGGCTTCCCGGTGTTCGCGAAGGCCGTCGCGGGCGGCGGCGGGCGCGGCATGCGGCGAGTGGAGCGCGAGGAGGATCTGCGCGATGCGCTCGAGTCGGCGATGCGCGAAGCGGACTCCGCGTTCGGCGACCCCACGATGTTCATCGAACAGGCCGTACTGCGGCCCCGGCACATCGAGGTGCAGGTGCTCGCCGACAAGACGGGCGAGGCGGTGCACCTGTTCGAGCGCGACTGCTCGGTGCAGCGCCGGCATCAGAAGGTCGTGGAGATCGCGCCGGCCCCGAACCTCTCGCAGGCCAAGCGCGACCAGCTCACCCGCGACGCGATCGCGTTCGCGAAGTCGATCGGCTACGAGAACGCGGGCACGGTCGAGTTCCTGCTCGACACCGAGGGCGTGCGGGCCGGCGAGCACGTGTTCATCGAGATGAACCCCCGCATCCAGGTGGAGCACACGGTGACCGAGGAGGTCACCGACGTGGATCTGGTGCGGGCCCAGATGCGGATCGCGGCCGGCGAGACGCTGGAGGAGCTGGAGCTCACCCAGGACCGGATCCAGCTGCGCGGAGCCGCGCTGCAGTGCCGGATCACGACGGAGGATCCGGCGAACGGCTTCCGGCCCGATCTCGGCCGCATCACGGCCTATCGCTCGCCGGGCGGCGGCGGGGTGCGCCTCGACGGCGGCACCATCAACGCCGGCGCTCAGATCAGCCCCCACTTCGACTCGATGCTCGCGAAGCTCACATGTCGCGGCCGCACCTTCGCGGATGCCGTGGTGCGCGCACGGCGCGCGCTCGCCGAGTTCCGCATCCGCGGCGTCGCCACGAACATCCCGTTCCTGCAGGCGGTGCTCGCCGATCCCGATTTCCAGGCCGGCGACGTCTCGACCCAGTTCATCGAGGAGCGGCCCGAGCTGCTGCAGATGAACAAGCCGAAGGATCGCGCCACGCGCCTACTGCAGCACGTGGCGAACGTCACGGTGAACCAGCCGAACGGGCCGCGTCCGCAGGTCGCGGATCCGGCCTCGAAGCTGCCCGCGCTGGATCTCACAGCGCCCGCCCCGGCAGCGGGCCGGCAGCGGCTGCAGGAGCTCGGCCCCGAGGGCTACGCCGCCGCGCTGCGCGCGCAGACCGCGCTGGCCGTGACCGAGACGACGTTCCGGGACGCGCACCAGAGCCTCCTGGCGACCCGGGTGCGCACGAAGGACCTCCTCGCCGTCGCGCCGCATGTCGCGCGGATGACGCCGGAGCTGTGGTCGGTCGAGGCCTGGGGTGGGGCGTCGTACGACGTCGCGCTGCGCTTCCTGGGCGAGGATCCGTGGGAGCGCCTCGCGGCCCTGCGCGAAGCGCTGCCGAACGTGCCGATCCAGATGCTGCTCCGCGGGCAGAACACCGTCGGGTACACGCCGTACCCGGCGCAGGTGGCGCAGGCGTTCGTCGAGGAGGCCGCGGCGACCGGGGTGGACGTGTTCCGCATCTTCGATGCGCTCAACGACGTGAACCAGATGCGGGTCGCGATCGATGCGGTGCGGGAGACCGGTACCGCGGTCGCCGAGGTGGCGCTGTGCTACACGGGGAACCTGCTCTCGCCCGCCGAGGACAAGTTCACCCTCGACTACTACCTGCGACTCGCGGAGTCCATCGTCGACGCCGGCGCGCATGTGCTCGCGATCAAGGACATGGCGGGGCTGCTGCGCCCCGCGGCGGCCGCGAAGCTCGTGACCGCGCTGCGGGAGCGCTTCGAGCTGCCCGTGCACCTGCATACGCATGACACGCCCGGCGGTCAGCTCGCGACGCTGCTCGCGGCGTCGGCTGCCGGCGTCGATGCCGTGGACGCGGCTTCCGCCCCGATGTCGGGCACCACCAGCCAACCGTCGCTCTCGGCGCTGGTCGCGTCGCTCGCCGACACCGATCGCGACACGGGTCTCGATCCCGACGCCGTGTTCGCGCTCGAGCCGTACTGGGATGCGGTCCGCACGATGTACCGGCCGTTCGAGTCCGGGCTGCCGTCGCCGACGGGGCGCGTGTACACGCACGAGATCCCCGGCGGGCAGCTCTCGAACCTCAGGCAGCAGGCCATCGCGCTCGGACTGAGCGAGAACTTCGAGAAGATCGAGGACATGTACGCGGCGGCGGACCGGATCCTCGGCCGCATCCCGAAGGTGACGCCCTCCTCGAAGGTCGTCGGGGATCTGGCACTGCACCTGGCCGCGGTCGATGCGGACCCGAATGATTTCGAGGCGAATCCCGAGCGCTACGACGTGCCGGACTCGGTGGTCGGATTCCTCGCGGGCGAACTGGGGGAGATCCCGGGCGGCTGGCCGGAGCCGTTCCGGTCGCGGGTGCTCGCCGGCCGCGACGTGAGCGTCGAGATCGCGCCGGTGTCGGATGCGGATCAGGCGCTGCTCTCGGGGACGAGCCAGGAGCGGCGGAACACGCTGAACCGGCTCCTGTTCCCGGCGCCGACCCGCCAGTTCGAGGCGGCGCGGGAGCAGTTCGGGGATCTCTCCGTGCTCGATACCGCCGACTATCTGTACGGCTTGAGCGTCGCCGACGAGCACGCGATCGATCTCGCCCGCGGGATCAGGCTCTACGTCGGCCTGGAGGCGATCGGCGAGGCAGACGACAAGGGCGTCCGCACCGTGATGGTGCGCGTGAACGGGCAGCTGCGCCAGGTCTTCGTGAAGGACGACTCGGTCGCCGTGTCGGCGCCGGTGGCGGAGAAGGCCGACCGCACGATGCCCGGTCACGTGGCCGCACCGTTCTCGGGCACCGTGACGGTGAAGGCCGTGGCGGGCGACACGGTCGAGGCGGGCCAGCCGGTCGCGATGATCGAGGCGATGAAGATGGAGGCGGCGATCACCGCACCGATCGCCGGAGTGGTCGAGCGCGTCGTGTTCGGCGGGACTCGTCCGGTGGATGCCGGGGACCTGATCCTCGTGATCCGCGCCGCGGAGTAGGCGCGCGATCCGGCAGGAACAGGCGGGCGGGCGGCTTGCGGAAACAGGCGGCGAGATCCGACGGAGAAGGACTAGGATCGTGCCTATGACCGACTTCCTGAAGATCGACGGCGCCTTCGCCGACTCGCCCGCCAAGCCGCTCGAAGCCCCCCTCGGCGTCTCGTCGACCGGACCGACGGACACCTGGGTCGACGAGTTCCACGAGAACGTGGAGCGCGGCGTATTCACCGGATACTGGCGTTGCGCGCCCGGGACATCGTACTGGGACTTCAGCGACAACAACGAGGTCATCTACGTCATCGAGGGATCGCTCACGGTGCAGCGCGAGGGCGAGGAGGCCCAGACCTTCGGTCCCGGCACCTCCGTCGCTTTCCCGCAGGGCTGGAAGGGCACGTGGGAGATCACGGAGACCCTCACCAAGTTCTACGTGATCTTCTGAGCCGCCGATTCGGCCGCCCGTCGGGCTACGATCCACCGATCCGTGCCCGTGCCTGCGATCCCGCAGCGCGATCTGCGCGTCAGCGCGGGAGCGCGAGGAACATCTCCCGGCGCAGCGAGCCGACATGCGCGCGGGTGATGGCCACGGCGGCTGCAGGATCTCGGGTGCGGAAGGCGGTCACGAGCGCCCGGTGCTCGTCGCGACCCTCTTCGAGCTGCTCCATCGGGTAGGGGACGAAGTACTTGAGCAGTGCCTCGTAGACGACGAGGTAGGCGGGTGCTTCCGATAGTCCGCTGATCTCTGCGCAGAGGTGATGGAATCGGCTGTCGGGCACGTGATGCTCCAGCCAGTTCGCCGCCTGCTGCGATTGCTCGATCAGCTCGTCCAGCCTGTCGCACTGCTCGGGTGTGGCGACCAGGGCGGCCTGGTGCGCGATCGCGCTCTCCATGAGCACTCGTTGATCGATGAGATTGCGGATGGCCTGCTCGTCGGCACGGTAGGCCGAGACGGACGAGTCGTGCAGTTCGGGGGGCGTCTCCGCGACGAAGGTGCCGCCACCGCGGCCCGGACGCCTGACGAGCACGCCGTCGTCCATGAGGCTCTCGAGGCCTCGGCGCGCGGTGATGCTGCTCACCTCGAGTCCTGTGGCGATGAGTTCGAGACGCGGGAGGCGGCTGCCCGGTGCGAGCAGGCCGTGCTCGATGGAGAGCAGGATGCGAGCCCGTACCGTCTCAACCGCGGAGAGACGCGTCAGCGCTGCGGAGCCCGGAGGCGTGAAGAGCACGCCGTCCGCGTCGTTCGCATCCGGGCCCGTCGAGCCTCCGACGCCTTCGGCCGTCGATGAAGCCTGCTTCGCGACCATGTCTTGCAGTCTACCCGGCGGCCGCTTATAGTGATCAAATTGATCATGATCAAAGTGATCAATTTAAGACGCGACTCGGGGTAGCCGAGACGAACGAAGGAGTCGAGATGTCGGAGAGCAATCTCACGATCGCGCTGGCGCAACGCACCCCGCAACCGGTAGACGCCCCCCTCGACGGATTCTCCGCGGATGTCGTGTCCACGCTGCAGGCGCACCCCGGAGTCGACATGCTCGTCTACCCCGAGCTGCATCTCTGCGGGACCGAGCACCTCCCGACCGACGAGCGCGCCGCAGCGCTCGAGCGAGCAGCCGTCCCGCTCGACGGCTCGTTCGTCGCCGAGCTCGGGTCGATCGCAGCGAAGCACGGTGTCTGGCTCTGCCCCGGAAGCATCGGCGAGCGCGGGCCGCAGGGCGAGTTCTTCAACACCCAGCTGCTCTTCGACCCGAGCGGCGCACTGCGCGAGGCCTACCGGAAGATGTTCCCCTGGCGACCGTTCGAGCCGCACCGGCCCGGGACCGAGTTCGCGGTGCAGGATCTCGACGGCCGCGGGGTCGCCGGGCTCTCGATCTGCTACGACGCCTGGTTCCCCGAGCACGCCAGGCAGCTGGCCTGGCTGGGCGCCGACCTCGTGCTCAACGTCGTGAAGACGACGACGCCGGACCGCGAGCAGGAGCTCGTGCTCGCCCGCGCCAACGCCATCGTCAACCAGAACGTCGTCGCGAGCGTGAACTGCGCCGCACCCGTCGGACGCGGCCGCAGCATCGTCGTCGATGCCGAGGGCTTCACGATCGCCGAGGCCGGTGTCGGCGAGCAGACCCTGGTCTTCGACTTCGATCCCGCGCGGGTCGCCGAACTGCGCGAACGCGGCACGATGGGCAGCAACCGGATGTGGGCGCAGTTCCGCGAGGACGACAATCCTATCCCGCTGCCGCTCTACGCCGGCCGGATCGACCCGATGACCTGGGCGCCGCGCGATCTCCGCCCGTGAACCACGGCGCGTCCCACCCATCCGACACACCCACCCAGACAGAGGAGTCACCCGTGTCCATCACCTCCACAACCCCGACGCTCACGCGAACGCTGAAACTGCCGTCGCTCGTGCTCTTCGGGCTCGCCTATCTCACGCCGTTGATCGTGCTCGGCATCTTCGGCGTCATCGCGTCGGAGACGGGCGGCGCCAGCGCGAGCGCCTACCTCGTCGCGCTCATCGCGATGCTCTTCACGGCCAACAGCTACGGTCGCATGGCGCGGGCGTTCCCGGTCGCGGGCTCGGCCTACACCTACGTGCGACGCACGATCGACGGCCGTGTCGGATTCCTCGTCGGCTGGGCGATCATGCTCGACTACCTCTTCCTCCCCATGGTGATCTGGCTGATCGGCGGATCCTATCTGCAGGCGCAGTTCCCGGGCGTGCCGATGCCCGTCTGGATCCTCGGCTTCATCCTGATCACCAGCGTGCTGAACATCGTCGGGATCAAGGTCGCGGATCGCACCAACCTCGTACTGATGACCTTCCAGATCCTGGTGATCGCCTTTTTCGTCGCCCTATCGATCGGCTCCGTCGTGAGCACGGACGGTGCCGGCGGGCTCGTCAGCGCCTCGCCGTTCGTGGGCATCGATGCCGGGTTCGCCGGGATCGCCGGGGGAGCCGCGATCGCCGCCTATTCGTTCCTCGGGTTCGACGCGGTGACGACCCTGACCGAGGAGACGGTGGAGCCGCGGCGCAACGTCCCCCGCGCCATCATGCTCGTCGCCCTGATCGGCGGCGGCATCTTCGTGGTGGTCGCCTATGTCACGCAGCTCGTCCACCCGGGAGGGGTCTTCGAGAACTCCGACACTGCGGCGTTCGAGATCGCCACGAGGATCGGCGGCAACGTCTTCGGCGCCGTGTTCCTCGCGGCGCTGGTCATCGCGCAGTTCACGTCTGGGCTTGCGGCGCAGGCTTCGGGGAGTCGACTGCTCTACGCGATGGGCCGCGACGGCGTGCTGCCCAAGCGGATCTTCGGAGCGCTCAGCGGGCGGTTCCACACTCCCGTACTGAGCATCCTCGCGATCGCGGTGGTCGGCCTGATCGCCATCTTCATGGACGTCGCGACCTCGACCTCGTTCATCAACTTCGGCGCGTTCGTGGCGTTCATCATGGTCAACGTCTCGGTCGTCGTCTACTGGGCGAAGGAGCGCCGCGACGGTCGCCGTCACAGCGCGCTGCTCTACCTGGCGGCGCCGATCATCGGCGTCGTGGTCATCGCATACCTGCTGACCCAGCTCGACATCCACGCCATCACCCTCGGCTCGATCTGGATCGCGCTCGGCGTGATCGTGCTCGCGATCACCACGCGCGGGTTCCGCGCGCAGCCGCCCGAGCTCGCCGTCGACGACGCGGAGTGAGTCGGAGCCGGCCCCGGGCTCGGCCGCATGCCGCCCGGGCGCCGGCCCGCGTGACACCCTCGGTCACCCGTCGCGGTAGATTGGCGAGAGGCAGAGCAGGGAGAGGGCGGGAACGGAATGACCGACCACACGGGTCCGCGCGGAGCGATATCGACGTCCCACCACCTCGCGACCGAGGCGGGAGCCGATGCGCTGCGTGCCGGTGGCAACGCCATCGACGCGGCACTCGCTGCGGCGGCGACGCTCTGCGTCGTCTACCCCAATAACGTGGCGCTCGGCGGCGATCTGGTCGCCCTGGTGCGCAGCCCCGAGGGCGAGATCCGGTTCCTGAACGCGACGGGTGCGGCCCCGGGCGAGCAGTCGCTCGACGCGCTCCGCGAACGCCACGGCGCCGAGCTGCCGTCGCGCGGCATCGACACGGTGACCGTGCCGGGGGGCGTCTGCGGGTGGAACTCGCTCCACGAGTACGGCGCGAAACTGGCCTGGGCCGAGCATTTCGCCGCCGCGATCCGTCACGCCGAGGGGCATCCGACCGCGCGCTCGGTCGCTGCGGCGTTGATCGAGGATCGCGACTCGCTGGCGCAGGATCCCGGGGCCGCCGCCGTGTTCTATCCGAACGGCGAGCCCCGCGGGGAGGGGGAGACGCTCGCCCAGCCTGCGCTCGCGCAGACGCTCCGGCGGCTGGCGGCCGGCGGCTCGGCCGAGTTCTACACGGGCCTCACCGCGGACCTCTGGATCGCCGGGCTGCAGAAGCTCGGCTCCAAGATCACGAAGCGGGACTCGGACGAGTTCCAGGCGTACTGGACGGAGCCGCTCGAAGGCCGATTCGCGGGTCTCCGCGTCCTGACCGGACCGCCGAACACCTCGGGCTTCATGCTGCTGCGCGCACTCGAGGCCGTCAGCGCCGGCATCGACGACCCTCTCGGAGCGGGGGCGGACGACCTCGCTCAGGCATTCCACGAAGCGAACCTGGTGCGGGCGGCCGAGCTGGCAGACCCGCGCTTCGGCGGCGCGAGCGGGGCCGAGCTCGTCGCGATGCCGGCCCCGGATGGCCGCGTAGGCGGTGCGCGGACCGCCAGCGGCGACACCGTCGGACTGTCGGCCGTCAGCTCCGACGGCTGGGCGGTCTCGCTCATCAACTCCGTCTACTGGGGCTTCGGCGCGCACATCCTCGAGCCCGAGACCGGCATCATCTTCCAGAACCGGGGCACCGCCTTCTCGCTCGATCCGGACTCGCCGAACGCGTTCGCTCCGGGCAAGCGGCCCAAGCACACCCTGATGCCGGTGCTCGTGCTGCGCGGCGACGAGCCCGTGTTCGTGCCCGCGACCATGGGCGGGTCGGCTCAGCCCCAGATCCATGCGCAGCTGCTGCTCCGATGCCTCGCCGGAGCGGATCCGACCGAGGCGACCCATGCGCCGCGCTGGATCGTGCGGGAGTCGCGCGGCGGGGCTCCGGCGACGGTGATGATCGAGGAGGACGTGCCGCAGCAGGTCGTGGACGCCCTCGGTGCCGCCGGGTTCCCCCTCGAAGTCGTTCCCCGGTACACCGAGAGTCTCGGGCACTCGAACCTCATCCGCGTCGATCCCGAGGGCTACGCCGCAGCGAGCGATCCGCGCTCCGACGGCTCGGCCATCGTCGTCTGACCGCCGCGGGTGGGGGCGCCGCAGAGGCGTGGGGTCCCTCGCGGCGGCGATCCTGGTGCGGACGATCGGGCGGAAGCCGAGGACCGACGGGGGCAAGTAGACTCGCATCCATGCCCAGCGCTCGCGAACAGCTCATCGAACTCATCACGACCGAGGCCGTGTTCCACGGCGACTTCACGCTTACGAGCGGCAAGAAGGCGACGTACTACATCGACCTGCGGAAGCTCAGCCTCGACCATCGTGCGGCTCCGCTGATCGGCCAGGTCATGCTCGACCTCATCGACGACGTCGACGGCGTCGTGGCGGTCGGAGGCCTCACGATGGGCGCCGACCCGATCGCGTCGGCGATCCTGCATCAGGGCGTGGCCCGAGGCAAGGTCTATGACGCCTTCGTGGTGCGGAAGGAACCGAAGGATCATGGCCGCGGTCGGCAGGTGGAAGGGCCGGATCTCGCCGGCAAGCGCGTGATCGTGGTCGAGGACACCTCGACGACCGGGGGATCGCCGCTCGCGGCGATCGCGGCCCTCGAGAAGGTCGGCGCCGAGGTCGCGGGCGTCGCCGTCGTGGTCGACCGTCAGGCGCCGGCCAAGGAGCGCATCGAGGCGGCGGGCTACGACTACCGCTACGCGATCGGGCTGTCGGATCTGGGGCTCGACCCGCAGTAGGGTTCGCGTTGCGCGCCAGGCGTCGAGCCGATCGGCCAGTGCGTCGAGCGTCTCGTTCGTCCCACCGTCGACCCGGTGGTCTCACTTCGCTGCGAGAAGCTTCGACGGGGCCCCGCCGGTGTCGAGTATGCCGGGCAGTACCCGGCCTGCTTGCAAGATGAACCGTCCCGAAAGGAACCCATGAGCCCCGCGCGCCCGCATTTCGTCCCGTTGCTGTTCATCGGTGCGGCCGCGGGTCTGCTCTCGGGTCTGTTCGGGATCGGGGGCGGCACGATCATCGTGCCGGCGTTGGTGCTGTGGCTGGGGATGAACCAGCGGCTGGCCGCAGGCACCTCGGTCGCGGCGATCCTGCCGACAGCGGTCGTGGGCGCGATCTCGTATGCGGTGCAGGGGCACGTCGACTGGATCGCGGCGATCTGTCTCGCGGTCGGCATCATCGCGGGCGCGCAGCTCGGCAGTCATCTCCTGGTGCGGCTGCCGGTGGGGGTGCTGCAGTGGGGGTTCATGGGGTTCCTCGCGGTGGTGATCGTGAGCCTGTGGTTCGTGGTGCCGGCGCGCAGCGACCGGATCGAGGTGACGCTGCTCACCGGGGCGCTGCTGGTGGTGACCGGGTTCGTGACGGGGATCCTGTCGGGGCTGCTGGGTGTGGGCGGTGGGATCGTGGTGGTGCCGGTGCTGATGTTCTTCTTCGGGTCGAGCGACCTGATCGCGAAGGGGTCGTCCCTGGTGATGATGATCCCGGGGTCGATCTCGGGGACGTTGGGGAATCTTCGGCGGCGGAACGTGGATGCGCGTGCGGCGGTGCTGGTTGGGCTCGCGGCATGCGTGTGCGTGCCGTTCGGGTCGCTGTTCGCGGCGTGGATCGATCCGTTCTGGGGGAACCTGGCGTTCTCGGCGTATTTGGTGCTGATCCTGGTCCAGATGGCCGTGCGGAAGTTGCGGCCGGGAAGGTCCTGACCCCGGTCCGACCACCGCGTCAGACGCCGAGGCGTTCCGCGAGCGCGCTGAGAGTCTCGCTCGTCCCGCCGTCGATCCGGACGCGGACGGAGCCGCGACCGTCGATCGACGTCGGCCCCCGATTGATGACGGCGACCGGGATCCCGCGCCGTTCCGCCCGGTGCACGAGCCGTACCCCGGTGTTCACGGCGAGGGAGGATCCGGCGACGACGAGCCCGTGAGCGTGCTCGATGAGGTCCCCGGCCGCGGCGAAGACCTGCGGGTCCACGTGTTCGCCGAAGTAGACCACATCGGGTCGTAGCATGCCGCCGCACGCGGGGCAGACCGGCACGACCGTTCCCGCGGTGTCCGCCACGTCGGCGTCGCCGTCGGAGGTGATCTCGGCGTCGGCGCTCCGTTCCACGAAGCCCGGATTCGCGACGTCGAACCAGGCGAGCACTTCGGCGCGCTGCCAACGGTGGCCGGCGGGCAGACAGCGGACTGTGGCGCCGCTGCCGTGCAGTTCCACGACGGTGCGGGATCCGGCCCGCCGATGCAAGCCGTCCACGTTCTGCGTGATGACCCCGTTCAGGAGGCCCGCCGCCTCGAGTGCGGCGACGGCCCGGTGCCCGGCATTCGGCTCGATCCCCTGCCTATGGAGCGCGCCGACGCGGGCTCCCGCCCAGAACCGTTGCCGGTAGCGCTCGTCGTCGAGGAACTGATCGATGCGCATCGGTGTCCGCGGCGGGCTGCCGGCGCCCCGGTAATCGGGGATGCCGGAGTCGGTGCTGATGCCGGCGCCGGTGAGGATCGTGGCCGGGCCGGCACCGAACAGGCTGGTCAGGGGATCGAGCGCGTCGGCGGTGCTGGAGGTTCCGAAGGGCTCACTGCCGGCCTGCATGGGCGCTCCTCGGGTCAGCGGTCTGCATAGTCCCCAAGGTACCGTGCGCGCGTTCGCTCCAGGTGCTACGCCTCGAGCAGGTCGGCGACCGAGTTCAGGACCTCGTCCGGCCGGAACGGGAAGCGCTCGATCTCCGCGCGATCCGCGATGCCGGTCATGACGAGCACCGTGTGCAGACCCGCCTCCATGCCGGCGACGATGTCGGTGTCCATGCGGTCGCCGATCATGCCGGTGTTGTGGGAGTGCGCGCCGATCCGGTTGAGCGCCGAGCGGAACATCATCGGGTTCGGCTTGCCGACGATGTAGGGCAGCTTGCCCGTCGCCTTGGTGATGAGCGCGTTGATGGCCCCGGTGGCCGGCAGGGGACCCTCGGCGCTCGGGCCGGTGGCGTCGGGGTTGGTGGAGATGAAGCGGGCGCCCCGGCCGATGAGCCGGATCGCCTTGGTGATCGCCTCGAACGAGTAGTTGCGGGTCTCGCCGACGACGACGAAATCGGGATCGGTCTCCGTCATGACGTAGCCGGCGTCGTGCATGGCGGTGAGGATCCCGGCCTCGCCGATGACGAACGCCGAGCCCTCGGGCTGCTGCTGCTTCAGGAACGCGGCTGTGGCGAGCGCACTGGTCCAGATCCGATCCTCGGGAACCTCGATGCCGGAGGCGGTGAGGCGTGCACTCAGGTCGCGTGCCGTGAAGATCGAGTTGTTGGTCAGCACGAGGTAGGGCGTCTCGCTGTCGCGCCAGTGCTGGAGCAGTTCGGCAGCCCCGGGGATCGCGCGGTTCTCGTGCACGAGGACCCCGTCCATGTCGGTCAGCCAGCACTCGATCTCGCTGCGCCTGGGGTGCGCCTGGGTGTCGCTCATGCTGCAAGCCTAGGACGAACGCGTGAACGGGAGGTTTCCGCACACGGCCGTGGTCGGAGCATCATCGCGCTGTCGTGCCTGCCCCGCCGTGTCCACGCACCGTGCCCATCCCGCCCCGTCGGGCCCCGCCGCGTCGCCCGCCCCGCCGTCCCGGTTTGTTCCGGCATACGTGCCCCGCCGCGCGGCAGGTGGCAGACTGGAGCCATGCATGAGCGCGCGGGAATGCTTGCAGGCGAGCAGGATCTCATCGATCTCGACGAACTGCTCCGGGCCTTCGACGAGGTCGTCCCGGATCCCGCGGATCCGGCGCAGCGCGTCGTGTTCGGCACGTCGGGGCATCGGGGCAGTTCCCTGAGCGGCTCGTTCAACGCCGCCCACATCGCCGCGATCAGTCTCGCGATCGCCGAGTACCGCGCCGCCGAGGGGATCGCCGGCCCGCTCTTCCTGGGAGCGGACACACACGCGCTCTCCGCCCCTGCGGCGCGTGCGGCAACCGAGGTGCTCTCCGCGGCAGGCGTGCACGTCCTGCTCGCCGCGGGATCCGGCGACGAGACCTTCGTGCCGACCCCCGCGCTGAGCCACGCGATCCTGACCCACAACCGCGATCGTGCCGCCGACGACCCCGGCCGCGCCGACGGCATCGTCGTGACGCCGAGCCACAATCCGCCCCGCGACGGCGGCTTCAAGTACAACCCGCCCCACGGCGGCCCGGCCGACACCGATGCCACGAAGCGGATCGCCGATCGCGCCAACGAGCTGCTGGCCGCGGGGGTCGAGATCCCGCGCGGCGGCCCGGCGACGGTGCCGCCCGGCAGCTACGACTTCCTCGGAGAGTACGTGGAGGGCCTCGACGACGTGATCGACCTGGCCGCGATCCGCGACGCCGGAGTCCGGATCGGCGCCCATCCGCTCGGCGGCGCCAGCACCGCCTACTGGGCCGCGATCCGCGACCGGTACGAGCTCGATCTCTCGGTGCTCGGCCCGGGCGTGGACCCGCGCTGGGCGTTCATGCACCTGGACTGGGACGGCAGGATCCGGATGGATCCGAGCTCCGCCCAGGTGATGAGCACGGTGGCCGCCTACCGCGACGACTTCGACATCGTGACCGGGAACGATGCCGATGCGGATCGCCACGGGATCGTGACCCGCGACGCCGGGCTGATGAACCCGAATCACTTCCTCGCAGTCGCGATCGACTACCTGCTGACGCACCGCCCCGACTGGCCGGCCGCTGCGGGCATCGGCAAGACGCTGGTCTCCTCGGCGATGATCGACCGCGTCGTCGCCGCGCACGGGCGCACGCTGCTCGAGGTGCCGGTCGGGTTCAAGTGGTTCGTGCCCGGGCTCTCGGAGGGCAGCGTCGTCTTCGGCGGCGAGGAGAGCGCGGGCGCCTCGTTCCAGCGCTTCGACGGGTCCGCTTGGAGCACCGACAAGGACGGGATCCTGCTCGCCCTGCTGGCCGCCGAGATCCGCGCCGTCACCGGGCAGTCGCCGTCGGAGCGGTATCGCGGGCTCGTCGAGCGATTCGGCGACCCTGCCTACGCGCGCATCGACGCGCCGGCGACGGCCGAGCAGAAGGCCCGGCTCGCAGCGCTCGATGCCGACGCCGTGACCGATACCGGACTCGCCGGCGACCCCATCACCGCGGTGCTGACCGACGCGCCCGGCAACGGTGCAGCCATCGGCGGGCTCAAGGTGCAGACCGAGCACGCCTGGTTCGCGGCCCGCCCCAGCGGCACGGAGGACGTGATGAAGATCTACGCCGAGTCGTTCCGCGGCGAGGATCACCTCGTCCAGGTGCAGGCCGCCGCCCGCGCACTGGTCGAACGCGCCCTGGCCTGACCCTCCGCGAAGGGTCGTCGGGATATCTGCTTCGGGCCTCGGTTTTTGGAATCCCGGTTTCGGGCCTCGGTTTTTGGAATCCCGGTTTCGGGCCTCGGTTTTTTGGAATCCCGGTTTCGGGATCTCTGCTGAGGCATCCCGGCTTCGAGATCCCGGCGTCGGGATCCCGGCGTCGCGAGCCCCTATTCGGGCCCCGGCTTCGTGTTCCCTGCCGCCCCCTTCCTCCGCACTTCGGGCTGATACCGCAGTTCTGGCTGACGTTCCCCGCCGGATTCGTCAGCCAGAACTGCGATATCAGCCGCAACTGTCGGGCGCGGAGGGCGGGAACGCGGAGGTCGGCGGCCACGCGGCCGGCGGCAGCCGGGCGGCGACGCGGAGGGG
>NZ_JBHSRW010000010.1:0-26241 GCF_042659205.1 Leucobacter soli | reverse complement strand
ATCTCGCGCGAGCGCCTCGGCCGCTGGCGGGAGCTGTTCGCGGGGCTGGCGGCCGGATCCGGGGCCGGAGCGGGTTCGAAGCCGCCTGTGCTTGCTACTTCTGTGCTTGCCGCTTCTGCGCTCGCCGCACGATCCTCGCCGCCGTTCGACGGCCGGTCGATCGCGATGCGCGTCGTGGTCGGCGACGCCGGCACGCTCTGGGATCGGATGACGGAGGTCGGAGGCGGATCGGAGCGCGGAGACGATGGTCGTGCCGGCGACGGAGTGGAGCTCGGGATCATCGTGCCCGATCTCTCGCAGGTGCGGGAGGAGTTGCGCGGCGCCGGCACCGACCTCGGCCTCGATACCGGCCCCGCGGGCGCTGCGGAGGCACGGCTCGCCGGCTCGCAGATCCTGGTCGATGCGCGGTCGCTCGCAGACCCTGCGCTCGTGCCGGTGCTCGATGGGCTGCGTGCGGCAGGGGATCGGATCCGGCTTTCCGCCGCACCGCCGTGCTGGCTCGCGGTGGGCAGGTCCGGGCAGGCGGCCGTTTCGAGCGATGCCGCGCTCCGTCCGCTCTCGAGCCTCGTCCTCGTGGAGGCGCCGCCGGTCGTCGCGGCCCTGCACGCCGTCTTCGCGAGCGAGTGGGATGCGGCGCAACCCTATCCGCTCGGCGGTGGAGCATCGGACGCGGGAACCTCCGGCGCAGAGGTATCCCACACAGAGGCGCCCGGCATCGACGACACCGGCCAGGACACCACCGCCACCGGCGCCGACACGGCGACCGCCACCGCCGGTAGCCTGGTCGACGACGGTCTCGCGCTCCGAGCACTGGGCCTGAGCGATGACGAGGTCGCCCGGGCGCTCGGCTGCTCCGCGCGGACGCTGCAACGCGAGTTCTCGGCGCTCATGCGGCGGATCGGCGTGCGCTCGCGCTTCGAACTCGGCGCGTGGTGGGCTCGACGGCAGGGGCAACAGGGTCGGCAGGGGCAGCAGAGCACGCGATGCGAGCCGGGACGGCCGGGAGACCGCGGGCCGGACGGCCCGCGGCAGACACGGGAAGGACACCGCTGATGGGACGACCGAAGGTCGCGATCCTCAATCGAGAGCGCATCGCACGTGCCGCGCTGGAGATCGCCGACGATCGCGGCAAGTTCACGCTCGCGCAGCTTGCCAAGCATCTGGGTGTGACGTCGCCCTCGCTCTACAACCACGTGAGCGGCCTCGACGAGGTGCTGGAGCTGATGCGCGAGACGATCCACGTGGAGCGCGGCCCCAAGATCGACCGGTCGTGGCCGTGGCAGGAGGCGCTGCGGCACGTCGCCTACCACGATCGCGATTCGATCGGGCAGTATCCGTGGCTCGCGGCGGATCTCATGATCTCGCAGGTCGCGGCCGAGGAGCCGCTCGCCTCGGTGGTCGCCTTTGCCGAGGTGCTGCGAGACGCCGGGTTCACCGCGGAGGAGGTCTACCGGGTGATCGGTGCGATCGACCTGCTCTCTGCCGGGGGAGCGCTCGACCTCGGCGCGCCCGAGCGGGTGTACCCGATCGAGGCGGAGCTCGCCGACGATGCGCTCGGGGAGTCGCTACGGGCGAACCCGAAGGGGCGGGAGCGCGCCGATGCGGTGTTCGAGTTCGCGGTGGAGGCGCTCATCGTTGCGCTGGAGCGGCGCCTGGCCTCCCGCTGAGGGGTCGCCGTCGCAGGCTCGGTGCGCCCGGTCGCGAAGGCCGAGAGGCCGCCGGCGATGGCGACGCACACCATGCCGGTGACGGTGAGGGCGTCGAGATGCTCGCCGAGGGCGACGGCGCCGATGATCGCGGCGAGCACGGGGTCGAGGGAGAGCAGGATCGCGACGGTCCGGGCGCCGACGATCCTGACCGCGAGGAAGTCGGCGGTGAAGGCGAGGATCACGCCCAGCAGCGCCGAGGCGCCGAGGATCGGTGCGTCGCTCCAGCGCAGCGACGGCACGGCGGCGATCGCGAAGGGGGAGGCGAGGATCGCGGCGAGGCCGATGGCGAGTGCTAGCTCGGAGGCGCCGCCGCCGAAGGGCACGATCCGCTCGGCCACGACGACGTAGCCGGCGAGCGAGACCGCGGCGAGACCGCCGAAGAGCAGCCCGAGGAGGTCGAGGTCGGCGGAGGGGCGGGCGATGACCACGACGCCGATCAGCCCGAGCACCGCGTAGGCCGCCTGGCGGGGTCTGCGGGAGGCGAGGATCGCGACGGCGAACGGCCCCAGGAATTCGAGTGTGATGGCGACGCCGAGCGGGAGGTGGACGAGCGCGCGATACATGCAGATGTTCATGGCCGCGATCGACGTGCCGTAGAGCAGGATCATCGTCCAGTCGGCGCGGCTGCGACCGCGGAGGCGTGGGCGGACGACGCTCAGCATCAGGGTGGCGGCGATGGCGAAGCGCAGGCCGCTGACGCCGAACGGGTCGAGGTGGTCGAAGAGCGTGCGGGAGAAGGCGGCCGAGACTTGCACGCTGCTCGACGCGATGAGGACGAGCAGCAGGCCGATTCCGCCCTTGGTTGACGCCGGGGCGTGCGCGATGGTAAACGCGAGGCGTGCCGCGAGAAGGGCGGGCAGGCGTGCGGAGCGGCGGGCGGATCGACGCGCGGAGAACGGCTCGGGTCGGTGCGTGGTTGGCGTGGAATGGATGGTGTTGGTGTTCACGCTGATAAAGTAAATGAAGATCGTTTGTTTTAATACGGTGAATCAGTGCCATGGCATGGATCGGTCACGCACGAGGCGGCAGGGCATACTTGAGCTGTGCCGAAGATGGAGAGCTCCGACGACACTGCCGATGCCACTGCAGCTGCCGACGTGCCAGGCCCGGGGCTCCGCGAGCGGGTCTGGCCGATCCTGCGGCTGCTCTGCGGCCTGCTGATTCTGGCCGCCGTCTGGCAGCAGGCGTCGACGACGTTCGCTCGCGCGGTGGCAGGCGGATCCGATCTGCCGACAACGATTGTGAACTTCTTCAGCTTCTTCACGATCCTGTCGAATGTGCTCGCGATGCTGGTGCTGATCGTGGCTGCGCTGCGCGCCTTCACCGGGGCCGATCGCCGGGGCGGCGAGCCCCGCTGGCTGACGCTCGCGCTGGCGAGCGCGACGAGCTACATGATCCTGACCGGGATCGTCTACAACGTTCTCCTACGGAGCATCCCTCTCGACCAGGGGGCCACGGTGCCGTGGTCGAACGAGGTGCTTCACGTCGTCGGGCCGCTGTTCATGCTGGTCGATCTGCTCTGGGCGCCGGGGCGCGCGGCCCTGCGCTGGTCGGCCGTGCTCGAGGTGCTGATCTTCCCGATCCTCTGGGTCGCCTACACGCTGATCCGGGGCCCGCTCGTCACCAGCCCGAGGACAGAGGAGCCCTGGTGGTACCCTTACCCCTTCCTCGACCCGCACCTGCAAGGCGGATATTTCGGAGTCGCAGCCTACGTCTTCGGCATCGCCGTTGCGATCATCGGCCTGGCCGCTGCTGTCGTCGCGATCGGGCGGCGGCGCAGCCGTGGCCGCGCGTCGGTTTCAGCTCTCGTCGAGTAGTCGGGTGGCCGGTGCTTCGCCCGTGGACGCGCGTCGCACGCGGTAGCGGCCGCAGAGGAAGTCCCGGTTGCGGGCCGAGTCTACGAGTTCGAGATCGAGCCGCCCGGTGAAGAGGGGCTGCCCTGCGCCGAGCATGACCGGCGCGTACTGGATCCACACCTCGTCGAGCAGTCCGGCCGCGGCGAACTCGGCGGCGACGCCTCCGCCGCCCGCGATCCAGAGATCCTTGCCGCCTGCCGCCGCGGTCATCTCTTCGTGCACCTGCACGATGCCGGCCTGCGTCAGCCGGATGTCGGCGCCCTTCGGGATGTGGAGCTCCCGGTGGGTGAGCACCCACGTCGGCTGAGTGTAGCCCCAGGGCTCGCCGCTGCGCAGCAGCCACTCGTAGGTGGAGGCGCCCATCACGAGCGCGCCGATCCCGTCGACGAACGCCGGGTAGGCCATCGGGCCCTCCATGTCGAAGTCCTGCGCGAAGAGCCACTCGAGCGAGTGCTCGGTGGTCGCGATGAACCCGTCGAGGCTTGTGGCGGTGTAGAAGTGGGTGGTCATGCCTGGATCATAGGCCGGTGCGCGCCGGCGCCGCACCCTCGTAATTATTCGGAGGAGTGAGCGTCGTGCTCATCAAGCTGCTTCTCGGCATCTTCGACGGGAGCCTCGCACTCAGATGGACGCCGGCGCAGCCTCCCGTGGAAATCCTTCTGTGCACCGGCGAAGCTCCGAACTTCGAGGACTGCATCAATCACCATTATTGAGTGGGTGGGGTGCACCGGAGGGCGTATCGCGGGATAGCGCGGGTGGCCGGGGCTCGATGGGACCGTTTGCCGGAAACATGATCGTTTCCCGCTGAGACCGCTTCTGGCGTTCACTACCGACGACTGCGAGATATGAGTCGTCGCACCAATGCTGGTCGCCGCTCTAAGGAATATCCCAGCACGCGTCCGACCGCTGACAGTCGATCAGATGCGGGTGCGGTCGATCATCTTCCGCACTCGCTCTCGGAGCGCCGGGTCGCAGACGTAGATATATGTACCGAGCATTCCGCGGGTCAGTAGCACATAGTAGGCGTTTCGGACGTATTCGAGCAGCTCTTCTTCGTCCTTCGTGCTGCGAACTTCTCGGTCGAAGTGGTTCTTTCGAACGGCCTGAATAGTCTGGGATTCCTCATCCCAGACGATGTCCGGGCCGATGATCACGCCGGCGTAGTTCAGGTCGTACCCTTGCACGGTGTGCACGCTGCCGACTTCCGCGATAGAGCTGTCGGACGCGATCCAATCAGTGGCGGTTCTGTTCCATCGAAGACTCACGCCATCCAACTCGATGTCGTGCGGTGCCTCGTCGCCGCTCTTTCCTTTGCTCGCCCATTGCCACGCGTAGCCGGCGACCAGACGGGAGAGCCCGTGAGACGCCTCCTTCTCGAGAACCTCAGCACGCATGGCGCCGAGGTCGTCGAAAAATGCGAGATCGTACGAAGGAGGTACCTTCGCTTCGACTGGCTGTTCGGTCAGCAGCCTTTGCGCGAACTCCAGATAGTCATCACCGGCGGATACCCGCATCTGCGACTCCAGAGAATAGTATCTGCCGGCGTCGGAGGCGCGCCGCTGCAGACCCTTGATCACATGCGAGGGCACGTCTGCGGGGCGCACGCTCTGGTCGCCGTCGATCAGGAACACCTGATGATCGCTCTTCGTGATGACCCAGTCCACCGCAGTCCGCGATGCGGCCTGGTCGCCGAAGAGCTGGGAGTTGCGTTGATTGAAGATGCCCCTCGTGGTGCCTGATCCACGATGCGTCAGTCGATGGGTCTCGTCGACGATCAGTAGATCCCAATGCTCCTCCGAGCCGGCCAGGGTATAGGGGCTGAGCACCTGGACCTTGTTCAATCCGGGTGTGCGTTTGAATACCTTCCCAATCGTTTTGCGAAGCGATTGCTGCGGCACGATGAACCCGATGTTGACGCGGCTGAGCATTTCCCGATAGCCGCTCTGGAAATAGTCGTTGAACCTGCCGTCGTCCTCGGGCTCCGGGTCTTCGGTGGCCGTTTGAATGTCTCGCAGAAGCTTGAGCAGATAGATGGCGACGATCGTCTTCCCGGTTCCGGGGCCGCCCTGCACCACGCTCGTGCTCGGAGTGCCGGTTTCAAGATCTGCGAACAGGCCCTCGACGATCCGGTCGACGGCGACGAGCTGTTCGTCGTTCAACGCTTTGAAGGGTGAGAGCTTGTAGAGGTTGAGGTTCTCGATCTCGGGCACGCTGCGACTGAAGTAGCCGGCAGTTCGGAGACGATCGAAGACCTCGTCGAAGATCGCCTGGTATCGCGATTCTCGTTCGAAGTAGTTCGAGTTCTGCTGGCCGTCGTTCCTATTGATCGGCGTGAATTGCGTGTCGGCGTGCAGCCAGGCGATGAGTCGCGATTCGAGGTCGAGGCAGGCGGACTTGTTGAACTCCTCATCGATGATGACGCGAACCTGCCTGAGCCCGGATTTTTCCGGGTTGTTCAAATGCTGACCCAGACGAACCCGAGCACGGGTCGTCTCGCCGACGTAGATCTGCGTCGAATTGTCGATCAGATACACGACGGGCCAATCGTGGTGACGACCCCTCCGATCTCTCCAGTTCTCGACCGCACTTCGTTCGAAATCCAGGAGCTCGATGCGAGTGCGCTCAGAACTGGTCATACTTCGTGCTTCTGCCGTAGGCTCGCTCGACTGGATACTTCGCTCGCGTCTGCTCGAGCTTCTCCAGGACGAGTGCGTTCGGATCGACCCCCAGACGGTCTGCGAGGAGCAGACAATAGGTCAGTACGTCCGCGAGTTCATCGCGGGCTCGGGAGACGTCGGTATCCGGCGACCACTGGAAGCACTCGAGCAGTTCTCCTGCTTCGATCGCCACGGATTTCGCTAGGTTCTCGGGGGAATGGAACTGGCCCCAATCGCGTTCGGCGACGAACGCGCGGAGAGCTTTCATCACGTCGTCCCCAGCCATAGTGCGAGCGTAGCAGCGTCTCGCAAGGGGCCTCGAATCGATGTCCCCGACCTGTGGGGCATCTCGTAGAGGTATGGTGTTCGACCAGACCCACTCGACGCAGCGAGAATCAGCACTTCGATCAGCCTGTAGGGAGTCGACGCATTCGACGCCCAAGAATCTGACAAGATGCTCATATGGTGGGCAAGGAAGTATTGAAGCAGTGGTTGGTGGAGGCACTTTCGGAGCTTGGTGGCTCCGCGCATCATGTGCGAATTGCGGAACGCATCTGGGCGGTTCACGAAGGTGAACTTCGGGCTGCCGGAGACCTCTTCTATACGTGGCAGTACGACTTGCGGTGGGCAGCGCAGCTCCTCCGGAATGAGGGCTATCTGCAGAAGATAGACGGCCGGAGCAAGGGTATCTGGAACTTGACCGAGGCCGGTCGAATGAGCAGTTCGGTGAGTGCCACCGAGGCCATCCATATCGAGGGGCACGTCGAATGAGTCGGACAATCGAGCTGGATGCACTCCAGGACGTGGAATCGCTCGAGAACGCCTTGAAGCTCGCCTATCGCAAGGCCAAGGTCGACCTCTACTACTCGAACGACATCAGAAGCGCCGACCTCGTCGCTTATGAGGCAAAGCTCGAGCCCAACATTCGGAGCCTTGCCGAGAAGCTGCTGCGCTCGCTCAACGGGGAATCCGAAGATTGGGCGTGGGCTGCGTCGAAGGAGTTCGTCGGCGAATTCACGCTCATCGCCAAGCGGTTCGATGCGAAAGGCCGGGCGGACGGGTCAGCTCGCGAACCGGAGACTCGACCGAGCGACGAGGTTCGGACGGGGTTCGTGTCGTTCTACGCTGACGGATCCCAGAAGTGTCGATCGGCCGGTGCAACGGCTCATTTCAGGATTCTTTCGCGCTGCTCGATCGACATGCATATTCTGGCCGCACTCTGGATCGGCGCAGTCGGGTCGAAACTCGAGGCAGCGCTCGGTATTGTTCCCAAGAATCTGGAGTCCGAAGAGCGCAACACCGACTCGATTTCCTCTTCATTCGGCGACAGGCTCCGTCGAGATAAGCGGAATGAATACAACTGGCACTCGCCTGGAAGCTTCAAATCGTACATCCACCAGTACAGGAGATGGCAGCGGCAAGGCTACCGGACCATTTCGGAGTCGCTGGATCGTGGCGAATCGTTGGTGGCGGTGACTGCTGACTTTCAGAGCTTCTTCCCCTCGTTGGACGCGGGCCTCCTGCTGGATCCGGACTTTCTCGAACCGCAACTCGAGTCGCGAATGACGCGGGCGGAGTCGCGACTCAACAGCATCTTCGCGACGGCGTTGCTCGGGTGGCGTGACGCGGTGAAAGCCGATCTCGGAGACTGGAACCGGCCGGGTGAAGAAGAAATACCGGTGGGCCTCCCGATCGGGCTGCCCGCGAGCGGTCTCGTCGCGAACCTGGCGTTGTCGAAGTTCGATCGAGTGGTCAGAAATGAGCTCAACCCCCTGTTCTACGGACGCTACGTGGACGATCTTGTGCTCGTGGTACGCAAGACCGAGGAAATGTCGAGTGGTGTCGATGTCTGGCGTTGGATCGAGAAGCGATTCGAATTGGCGGGTGAGAAGCTCGAACTCGATTTCGAGGGCGAGGACCCGGACAAGATCATAAGTATCTGCTACGGACCCCCATTCAGCAACGAATCACCGTTGAAGTTCTCAGCCGACAAGACGCGCTGCATCTTTCTCGAGGGAGAAGCCGGAATACTGCTGATCAACTCGATAGAGCAAGCCGCGCGAGAGCGGACGAGTGAATGGAGAGCCTTACCGGAGATTCCGGCTAGCGCTCAAGATGTGAAGCGAACTGTTGTCACCGCCGCGGGATCCGACGGCGAGGCAGCCGATGGGCTGCGCTCTGTGCACACACTTGCAGCCTCACGTGCTCGGTTCGCTCTCACGCTGCGGGACTACGAAGCTCTTGCAAAAGATGTTCCACCCGATGCTTGGCGGGATCATCGTAGTGAGTTCCTGAAGGTGGTTTCGGATCAGATCTTCGACCTCGAAAAGCTCTTCGAATTCGAGCGATATGTGCCCAGGCTCTTGCAGATCGCAGTGCAAACTCGCGATTGGGAAGGGCTTCGGATTCAACTGGTGGCCCTAGGAAGGAGCCTGCGAACTATCCGTGCGCTGAAAGAACTCGAGGTGCAGGTCAATGGCGTGCCGGTGGCTGAAGCACTTGTCGGCGCTGCGGTCGACGAGTGGGCCGGCGGTCTTGAGATGGCAATGGTCACCGCGATACGTCGCTCCGCCGGTGTGCCGCTGTCAGAGAATGAGATTCTGAGAATCGAGGAGGCGAATCGCGAAGCCGGGCTATCGGAGAAGATCTTCGAAGGCTTGAGATCGGCCCACGAGCACTATGCGGCACTCTTCGCGTCGGATCTCGCATCCACTCCACTCAGAGCTCTTCTGCTTCCGCACGAATGGCGCCAGTCGCCTATTCCTCGGTTCTCGGAGCTCGAAGGAGTTCTGAGCAGCCCCGGTATGCCGAGTGCTCTTCAAAGCGACTTCGAGAATCTCGTGGTCTTCATCGCCGATCGATGTGCATCCAAGGAAACCGGGCAGCGGAACGGTGGAGATGGGAGCACGAATCGCGATGCGGCGGAGATCCTTCGCAAAGCCGGAGGATTCCAATATCCGACAAGGCCGATGAGCGCGGGCGAGCTGCTTGCAGTGACGCGTGCGATCGCTCGGTGCGATGCGGCTTCGGATTCTTCTGCGCAGAGCACAGTGAAAGGTTCGGAAAGCGACTGGCAGAGCTTTATCGCGGGTGTCCGTCTTCTTCGCGGCTACTCCGTCGATGACGAGGCTCCGATCAGGATGGTGGAGGCGTCGGTCGACGAGTCCTCGGAACCTGTCGCGGTCGTTCGCGTACCTCGTTCAACATCGGAGGAGGATCTGGACAACCGTGCGGCCATTGCTCTCGCTGCGATACGTACAACACGTGATCAGCTCTCAGCCGCGGCTCATGATGCACCGGATCTCAGCCTTGCGAGATATCGCTCGCTCTGCAGGCTCGCGAACTCTGTCATCAGTCATTCGGAGCAGATCGACATCATGGTATGCCCTGAGCTTTCCGTTCCGCGGGAGTGGTATTCGAGAGTCGCTTTCAAGCTCCAGGCAAGCGGTGTCAGCTTGATAGCAGGTGTCGAATACGGCCGAAGCTTGCGTACCGAGAAGGCGGTCACCAATCAAGCCTGGGCGAATTTCGCGCACAGCGCGTGGGGCTTTCGAAGCGCGGTGATGTATATACAGGACAAGCAGCGTTCCTCCCGTGGCGAGGAACGCAACCTCTTGGCGGAGAATCAATTGGTTCTCGAGCCCGCCTGTCGATGGGGCAAACCCCCCATCCTCGAGCATCGAGGGATGCTGCTGGCGGTTCTGATCTGCAGCGAACTCACGAATCTCGAGTATCGGGCGCATCTTCGCGGGCGTATCGATGCACTCGTCGTTCCGGAATGGAATCAGGATCTCAAGACCTTCTCGTCGATCATCGAGTCGTCTGCATTCGATATGCACGCCTATATGATTCAGGCCAACAACAGGGTGCACGGGGACAGTCGCATTCGGGCGCCCTACAAGGACGAATGGAAACGGGACATCTTGAAAGTCAGTGGCGGTTCCCATGACCACGTGCTTGTCGGCAGCATCGACGTTCGCGCATTGCGCGAGTTCCAGTCGAAGCATGACGACCCACGAGGCGAGTTCAAAGCTCTGCCCGACGGATTTCGCCCCTCAGAAGGTCGCTGCATCTGGAACCAGAGGCAATCTGCACACGGCTGATTCGATTGCCGTGCTTCATGCTATAAGTGCGGAAGCAATTGCGCTGCGATTGCCCGACCGAGTGGTATCGGCACAGCGTTGCCGATCTGGCGGGCGATCGCAGACTTCGAACCTACGAAGCGGTGGCTGCCGCGAAACCCCTGGAGGAGAGCGGCCTCGTAATGGGTGATCGCTCGGTGCTCCGTGGGGTGGAGATAGCGGCCCTTCTCGGGTTTGAAGAACTCGGTTCGGATGGTGACCGAAGGGCGACTCGACCACAAGCGCCCCATCACGTCGCCGGAGCCGGACGTATGGTCCTTCCAGCACTCGGCCTTGAGGTCGTCGGGCAGATCGAAGCGATTTCCTCTGCGAGGTATCGCCTGGAAGCGTTGAAGGGACTGTTCTTCATAGCGCCGACTCCAGTGGAGATCGCGCGGCGAGAAGGCGCCTGGGAATGTCGCGCCGTTCCTCTTGTGAGTCTTCTCGAGAAACAGATCATCTCGATCGGGGGTCTTCGGCACGTCTCTGAGCTTGGCTCCGACAGTCGCATACCGTTTCGTGCCGTCGGAGCCGTCAGGCGAATGCGTGCGGATCGGTGCACCCGGTGAACCGAGTTCTTTGCGATAGCCGATGAGGACTGCTCGCTTGCGGGCTTGTGCTGCACCGAAGTCCGCGGCGTTCAGAACCATCGGGTCGAAGGCGTAATCTGCAAGTTTTTCTCCTTGTTCGAACTGCGCCTTGAAAAGCTCGAACTGCGGAGACTTGAAGAATGCGGCAACGTTCTCGACGACGAAGTACTTCGGCTTCACCCGCACGAGGGTTTCCGCATACTGCTGCCAGAGCTTGTTGCGTTCATCGTTCTCGTCCCGTTTCCCCAGGAGAGAGAATCCCTGACACGGTGGTCCACCGACCACGATGTCAACCGAATCGGGCACGCGATCGGAGGCCAACCAGTCTTGAATCGGACCCGTGTAGACGATCCCTTTCCCGAACGTGGCTTCGAACGAGGCTGCCGCTGCAGCGTCCATTTCCACTGCCGCAACAGTTCGGAATCTCTTGGATGCAGCGTGAAATCCTGCGGTCAAACCGCCGGCGCCGGCGAAAAGGTCGAGGACGCGTATTTTACTCTCTGCCACGGTTCCAGAGCGTAGAGCAGACGACCGACATCGGTAGGCGGCGCGCCGGCGGAGCCGGACATTGTACTGCCGACCGCCGACATGATCATTGATCACTCGGGGAGGAAGTTTGAGGTCGAGGTCCGGGCACAGCGTTGTCGGAGGTGACGGATAGACTCGATTTCAACTATCGGGAATGTCAGATCAGGGAGCATTGCCGAGCTTTCGAGAATGAACGCGGAGTGGGATGGCGAAGAAAAAGCTGATCGAAGTAGCTCTACCGCTCGACGCGATCAATGCGCAGTCGGCGCGGGAGAAGTCGATCCGTCATGGGCATCCCTCGACCCTTCACCTCTGGTGGGCACGCCGGCCCCTGGCGACGGCTCGTGCGGTGCTCTTCGCGCAGCTCGTGGACGATCCCTCGGCGCGCGAGGACGAGTTCCGCGACGAGGCGCAGCAGCGTGGCGAGAGCGACATCGACGGTTTCGTCGACCAGCGCATCGAAGCCGAACGGGAGCGCCTGTTCGATCTCATCACTCGGATGGTGAACTGGGACAACCTCGGCGATGAGCGTCTGTTCGAACAGGTGCGCAAGGAGATCGACCGCTCGACCGGAGGCAACCCGCCCGCTATTCTCGATCCCTTCGCCGGCGGTGGCACCATTCCGCTCGAGGCCCAGCGTCTCGGGCTCGAAGCGCACGCCTCCGATCTCAACCCCGTCGCCGTGCTCATCAACAAAGCGCTCATCGAGATTCCTCCGAAGTTCGCGGATCGCCCGCCCGTCTTCCCCGACGCCGCCGGTCAGCGCACGGGCTGGCCGAAGGCGACCGGGCTCGCCGAGGACGTGCGCCGCTACGGCGCCTGGATGCGTGACGAGGCGGAGCGCAGGATCGGACACCTCTACCCGAAGGCGAAGCTCGACGATGGCAGCGAAGCCAATGTCATCGCGTGGATCTGGGCACGCACCGTCCCCTGCCCCAACCCCGCCTGCGGGATCGAGATGCCGCTCGTGCGCTCCTGGTGGCTCGGCAAGAAGAAAGGGAAGGAAGCCTATGTAGTGCCCTCGGTCGTTGACGGCCGTGTCGAGTACTCGATCGGGCACGACAGGGTAAGCGCCCCTGCCAACGGCAATGACGGAACCGTTGGCCGCCAAGGCGCCACCTGTATTTCATGTCAAACCGCAGTGAAGTTGGAATACGTCAGGGAGCAGAGCCGCATCGCGGGTCTCGGCGCGCAGCTGATGGCAGTGGTTGCGGAAGGGAAGCGCAGTCGGATCTACTTGTCACCGACTGAAACGCAAGAGTCAGCAGCGTTGAGCGCGACACCAAACGATGCACCTCGTGGTGAACTCTTCGATTGGCCCGGACGAATCAACGTGGTGCGGTATGGTCTGACCGAGTTCACGGACCTCTTCACGAATCGGCAGCTGACCGCGCTGACGACGTTCAGCGATCTCGTCGGAGAAGCTCGGGAGCAGGTGGCGCGCGACGCGCTCGCCGCAGGCATATCCGAGGGCGAACGGCTCGAAGAAGGCGGAATCGGCACTGCCGCCTACGCCGATGCGGTTTCTACGTACCTCGCGCAGGCCATCAGTCGAGTCACGAATAAGTTGTCGTCAATCTGCTCTTGGGACTCGAGTCCGAAAATGGAGTCAGTGCGGGGACTTTTCGCACGTCAGGCGATCCCGATGGCTTGGGACTTTGCCGAGGCGAATCCTTTCGGTGGATCTGGCGGAGACTTCTTAGAAGACCTTGCCTGGGTGACTCGAGTCGTTGATCGCCTACCGGCCACGACGCAGGCAGAAGTTCATTCTGCTGATGCAGCGTCCCGGGGCTATGGAAACACACTCGTATCGACCGATCCTCCCTATTACGACAACATCGGATACTCGGATCTCTCCGACTATTTCTACGTTTGGCTGCGCCGGTCGTTGCGTTCGATCCACCCCAAGCTGCTGGGCACAATGCTTGTGCCCAAGGCCGAAGAATTGGTCGCGAACCCCTATCGGCACGGCGGCAATGAAGGCGCGCGAGATTTCTTCGAACACGGCTTCGAAGACGTGTTCACGCGCGCGCGTGAAACTGCGAACGAGGATTATCCGATCGCCGTCTATTACGCGTTCAAACAATCCGAGGTCGACGCGAGCGGCCAGGCCTCGACCGGCTGGGAAACGATCCTCGGCAGCATGATTCGCGCCGGCTGGTCGATCACGGCAACATGGCCGGTTCGTTCGGAACTGAGCAACCGCATGATCGCCAGCGGTACCAATGCCCTCGCGTCCTCGATCGTTCTCGCACTGCGCCCGCGCCCGGAGGACGCGCCGCCGATCGACCGCCGCAGCTTCTCGGCCGAACTGCGGGCCACGTTGCCAGAGGCATTGCGCGCTCTGCAGCAGGGCAGCGTCGCACCGGTCGACCTCGCGCAGGCCGCCATCGGGCCGGGTATGGCCGTGTACTCGAAGTACTCCGAGGTGATCGAATCCGACGGGTCGAGCATGCCGGTGCGCGAGGCGCTGCGGCAGATCAACGCGGTGCTCGACGAGGTCGTCTCCGAGCAGGAAGGCGAGTTCGACGCCGACACTCGCTGGTGCATCGCCTGGTTCGAGAGCCATGGCTTCGACGAAGCGCTCTACGGAGAGGCCGAAACGCTCGCCAATGCGAAGAACGCTTCCATCGATGCGCTGCGACGCGGTGGTGCGCTCCGATCCGGCGGCGGCAAAGTCGCTCTGCTCGCTCCGGGGCAATTGCCGGACGGGTACGATCCGGCGAAGGACGACCGCATCAGTCTGTGGGAGGTCGTGCTGCATCTCGCTCGTGCGCTCGACGACGAGCGCGGCGGTCTCGATGTCGCGGGGCGCATCCTGCAGCGGGCCGAGGCTCGCGGCATCGACGGGGCCGCGGCTCACCAGCTCTCCTATCTGCTCCACCAGATCAGCGAGAAGAAGGGGCGCACCGCGGCCCAGATCCTGTTCAACGACGTCGCCGCATCCTGGCCGGAGATCCGGGCTGCCGCGCGCGCAGCCGAGCGGGAAACGGCTCCCGCAGACGTGCCCGACCAACTCGACTTCGACTCGCTCGAGGAGATCTGACCATGGCGATCAGCAACAAGGAGCGTGTGGGTCGCGCTCTGGAGCAACTGGGATCCGCGCTGGAGCCGTTCGTCGAGGAGGTGCTGCAGCCCCATGTCCCGGCAGGCCTCGACTGGACGGCGATTCTGAAGGCGAAGGACGGCGACGGCCGCGATGGGCGCGACTACGATCCGGCGGACGTGCAGATCCAACTGCGCGCGGTGACCGAACGCCTCGGCGCACTCGGGTTCCCCTTCGGGGAGCGGCTCTCCCGCGGCGAGCAGAATCTCGCAGGTGAGATGCGCGAGGTGCGCAACCGGTGGGCGCACGATCCCAGGCCGTTCAGTGCCGACGATACCTATCGTGCGCTCGACACCTGCGAGAGGCTGCTGCGCGCGATCGGTGCACCCTCGGAGGCCGACTCGGTACGACGGATGCGCGCCGATGCCCAACGAGCCACGTACGCGGAGGAGACGCGACGCGATACCCGCGCGGCGGTCTCCGCGATGCCCGACCTGGCCGACGCCGAGCTGACGCCCTGGCGAGACGTGCTCTCACCGCATCCCGACATCGCAGCCGGCGACTTCGCACGCGCGGAGTTCGCCGCCGACCTGCACCAGGTGGCGACGGGCGAGGCGTCGCCCGAGTACGGCGACCCGATCCAGTTCTTCCAGCGCACCTATCTCACCGAGGGGCTGAAGACGCTGCTCACGATGAGCGCCAAACGCATCTCGGGCGACCCCAATGCGCAGTCCGTCATCAACCTGCAGACGACCTTCGGCGGCGGCAAGACCCACTCCATGCTCGCGGCATGGCACCTGTTCAGCGGGCAGCCCCTCGACGACTATCCCCAGCAGGTGCAGGATGTGCTCGGAGCGGAGTCCGCCGGCACCGTCGCGCGCTCGGTGAAGCGGGTCGCCATCGTCGGCAATGAGATGGCGCCCGGGCAGTCCACCACGAAGGCCGATGGCACCGTCTTGAACACGGTGTGGGGGGAGCTCGCCTGGCAGCTCGGCGGTGCGGACGGATACGCTCTCGTGGCCGAAGCCGACCGCACGGGGACGAACCCGGGTGAAGCTTTGCGCACGCTCATCGCCCGCCACTCGCCGGCGCTGATCCTCATCGACGAATGGGTAGCCTACGCGCGTGGGCTCTATGGCCGCGACGATCTCGTCGGTGGAACGTTCGACACGCAGTTCACCTTCGCCCAGCAGCTCACCGCAGCGGTGCAGTCGGTGCCGGGCGCGCTGCTGCTCGTCTCGATCCCCGCCTCCGATGTGCGCTTCGATGAAGAAGTCGCGGCACCGACCGGCTCGGATCTCGAGATCGGCGGAGCCAACGGGCGCGCAGCACTGCAGCGGTTGCAGCACGTCGTCTCCCGCGTCGCCCACAACTGGACCCCGGCATCGAGCGGGGAGTCGTTCGAGATCGTGCGCCGACGGCTCTTCACCGAACCGGACGCCGAGGGGCGTCGGAAGATCGACGCGACGGTGCGCCGCTTCGCCGACTACTACCGCAACCAGACCGGAGAACTGCCACCGGAGACGCGCCAGGTCGAGTACGAGGCGAGGCTTCGCGCGGCGTACCCGATCCACCCGGAGCTCTTCGACCGCCTCTACGCGGACTGGTCCGCGCTCGAACGATTCCAGCGCACCCGCGGCGTGCTGAGGATGATGAGCGCGGTGGTGCACTCGCTCCACGCATCCGGCGACGACGCGCCGCTCATCATGCCGGGCTCGATGCCGCTCGACGATCCCGCCGTGCGCGACGAGGTGACCGCCTACCTCGACGATGCCTGGCGCAGCATCATCGAGACAGACATCGACGGCGAGAACGCGGCACCGCTCCTGATCGACAAGGAGCGCCCGCTCTTCGGGCGTCGAGCACTCACCCGACGTATCGCCCGAGCGCTCTTCCTCGGGTCGGCCGCGACGCTCGACAGCGGGCACAAGGGCATCGAGCGTCAGCGCGTCTTCCTCGGGGTCGCGATGCCCGGCGACAGCATCGGCAACTTCGGGTCGGCGCTCCAGATGCTCTCCGACCGGGCGACCTACCTCTACTCCGAGGGCACTCGCTTCTGGTACGACAGGCAGCCCTCGGTCAACCGCATGGTCACCGAGCGGGCGCAGGCGCTCGACATCGAGGACGTGTACGCGAAGGCGGAGTCGCTGCTCGGCAACGCGGTCGGTACCGCGCCGGAGTTCGCCGACCCCGTCATTGCGCCCAAGGCGACTTCGGACGTTCCCGAGGCGGAATCGGTGCGCTTAGTGGTGCTCCACCCGCGCCATGCCTTCGCAGCGAAGGGCAAGGACAGCCCGGGCTGGCGGTTCGCGGATGAACTCTTCCGCCATCGCGGGAGCGCCGCGCGGCAGAACGCCAACACGCTGGTGATGCTCGGCGCGGATCAGAACCGCTGGAACGAGGTCGAGGAGGCGCTGCGGACGCATATGGCCTGGGCCGATATCGCCGCCGGTGTTCGCGATCTCGATCTCACCCAGAGTCAGGCCGAGCACGCTCGTCGACGCGAGAGCGAGACCCGTGCCGTCGTCGATCAGCGTCTCGCCTCCGCCTGGATCTGGGCCGCGTTCCCGGAGCAGACCGACGGATCTCAACCGCCTTCGCTCACGACGATGAAGGTCGAGGGCGACGATCGCCGCCTGGCGGTGCGTGCAGGGCTGCGCCTCGGCCGCGATGACGTGGTCTACACGAACACGTCGCCGCTCGCGCTCTGGCTCGTGTTCAACGGACACCTGCGCAGCCGCTGGAACCGCGGGTATCTCTCCGTGGGTGAACTCTGGCAGTACCACCTGCAGTACCCTTACATGCCTCGCCTGCGCGATCGCCGCGTGCTCGAGGATGCGATCCGTTCGGTGATGACCGACGCGGGCTGGTCGGAACGCGGCTTCGCACTCGCCGACGACTACGACGAGGAGACCGGCGACTTCATCGGCCTTCGCATTCCGTTCGAAGCGGCCTCGGCTGGTTCGATCGACGATTCGACGCTGCTCGTCGCTCCGAGGCTCGCCGAGGAGCAGCTTGCGCGAGAGCGTGCGGCCGCGGTGGCGCAACCGGCAACCGATTCCGGCCGCGACCTGCCCTCGGCGTCGGGGAACGGCGCGGGGTCCGCTGCAGGTGCGGCAGGACTGCCTCCGGTACCTGCTCCCGACCCGGCAGCCCCGCGCATCCCCGATGTCCGCTTCGAGGGAGAAGTCGATTTGCTGCCCGGGAAGGATCTCCGTGCGCAGCTGATCGAGCTCGTCGACGAGGTGCTGGTGCACCTGCAGACCGCTGATCCAGATGTGCTCGAGATCCGATTGTCGGTGGCGGCTGACAAGATGACCGGGTTCGATGCCGGCACGGTACGAACCGTGTCGGAGAACGCACGACAGCTCCGACTCGCACCTGGTCGATTCACAGAGGGGTAGCCTGCGATGGACGGTGAGATCGCCGAGATCGGATCCCGCGCGGTACCGCCGGATCCGAGTATCGCCGAAGCGGTGGGGCGGCATCACTCGCTCGCGACGGCCGTCGCCGACCTCGTCGACAACAGCATCGACGCGGGCGCGCAGCACGTGTTCATCCGGTTCGTGACCGAGCGCGGCAGGCCGGTCGGGCTGCGGGTCATCGATGACGGGCGCGGCATGGACGATGCGACCATCGATCGGGCCATGACCTTCGGCGGTCGGCGCCACTACGGAGAGAGCGATCTCGGGCACTTCGGGCTCGGCTTGAAGGCGGCATCGCTCAGCCAGGCGGACAGACTCGAGGTCTACAGCCTCGCGCTCGGGTCGGCACTGCCGGTCGGGCGCCGCATCGATTCCGACGAGGCGACACGGGTCGCGATGCTCGATCCCTCTCGGCTGCCGGAGATGCTCGCGCTGCCTGTTTCGCTCCTCGCCGGCGAGCCGATTCCGCATGGCACGGTCGTGGCATGGTCCGGCATGCGCACCTTCCTCGGATCGAGCGATCCAGCAGAGCTCACTGCCTGGCTGGACGAGACGATGGAAGAGCTGCGCGCTCACCTCGGGCTCGTCCTGCACCGGCTCATCGCACGCGGTGGCGTCAAGATCTCGGTCGATGAGTTCGACGTCGCGTACGGGGCACCAGGGGCATCGCGGACCGTGCTGCCCATCGATCCGCTCGGCTACCGGGGGGCATCGCAGGCGGTGAGGCTCGTCGGCACTCTGCCGGAGGGGAGCTTCGAACTCGCTGCCCATATATGGCCGGTAGCTCAGCAAGCCGCACCCGAGTTCAGGCTGGAGGGGCTGCCGGGTGGGCGGGCCCAGGGATTCTACGTCTACCGGAACGAGCGCCTGCTCGCCGCGGGCGGATGGAACGGTGCGATCCGCGGAGGGAGGGACTACGACTTGGTGCGCATCGTCCTCGATCTCTCCCCGGTGGTCGAACCCCACGTCTCGATCAACCCCGAGAAATCGGGAGTCGAGTTCGACGCCGATCTGCGCAACGCTATCGGGGCTGCATCCTCATCGACAGGGGTCGGCCTCCGTGATTTCCTCGGAGAAGCCGGCGTCGTGGCTTCGGCATCCAGAAGGAGGGCTCGACGCCCGGTCACGCTCTCCGAAGTGCGGCGCGGACTCAGCCCTGCCTTGCGGGAGAGCATCTCATCCTCCGTCGAGCTGTCGGAGCACGGGCCGGTCGAGATGCGGTGGAAGTCGTTGGCCGGCGGCCGTCTCGTCGAAGTCGATCTCGAGCGGCGCACGTTGTGGTTGAACACGCGCCATCGGCGCGCACTGGGTGCGGTCACCGGTGATGCCGATGATCTCCCGCTGCTCAAGATGCTGCTCCTGCTGATCTACTCGCGATACTTCGAGGGCAGCATGCTCGGTGCCAAGGAGAAGAACGAGCTCCAAGCCTGGGAAGAACTCATCAACGAGGCCCTCGACGAAGAGCTCGAGCGCAGATCATATGGAGAGGAACCGCGCCATGAGCGTTGAACAGGACCGGGTCTTCACACCGGAGACGCTGGACCGCTACATGCGCGCCAGCGCCGAGACTCGGCATGTGCTCTCCGAATCGCCGCGATGCGAGATGATCATCGATCCGCGAGCCTCTCGGCTCGTGCTCCGTACGCCCGACGCCGGTTCGTACCCGGACGTCGGTGCGTACGGCAGACTCGCCTTCGAGGTCATCGAGGAGCCCGGGGAGGCCGGCGTCTGGGCCGAGCTCGCGGTCGACGCCAACGGTATGGCGTACGAGGCGTACTCGCTCATCATGTCCGTCGTCGACCAGCTCGAGGCCGGCAGACCACTGAGCTACGCGCTCGACGAATCGCTCGCGACGTTCAAGGAGCTGCTGACGAAGCGGCGAAAGCTCAGCGATGAGCAGGAGGTAGGCCTGTTCGGAGAGCTCGGGCTCTTCGCCCACCTCGTCGCGGAGCTCGGGGAGGAGGCCGCGACGCGCGCATGGCTCGGCCCCGAGAACGAGGAGCACGACTTCGTGCTCCCGGGCTACGACGCCGAGGTGAAGACCACGCGCACCGAGGCTCGAGTGCACGTGATCGGTGGACTCGGGCAGCTCGCGCCATCTCCCGGTCGTGCGATGTTCCTGGTGTCGGTGCAGGTGACCGCGGCCGGGACGGCTGCGGAAGGGGAGACACTGCCCAAACGGGTCAACCGCGTCCGCTCGATGCTCGTTCGCTCGGTGCGCGTGTTCGATGAGCGGCTGCGCTCGCTCGGCTGGGATCCGCGCACGGCGGAGGACCTCTACACGAGGGCATATCTGGCGCGCACCGAACCGCGGGCCTACCTCGTCGACGAGGACTTCCCCGCCATCACGCACGAGGGCATCGCCGCTATCGTCCGCCGTCCCGAGCTTGTCGTAGGTGCGGTCTACCGTATCGATGTGACGGGGATCGAACCATCGGAACCGCCTACCGAGATCGCCGGATTTTGCGAGAGGAGCAGCAATGATTCGTGAGGACGAATACACGAGGGCCGTCGTCAAGGCGCTCGGTGGAATGGATGAGTACGGCCCCGAGCCTCTTCTTCCCGATGTCCAGCACGCGCTGAAGCGGTCGGGACGGACCATCGACGAGAGCGGACTCGTGGCGATCCTGACGGATGATGATCAGAACGCGAAGGAGCGCACCGAGTTCCACCTCGCACTGAGCAGGTGGGATGCCGCGCCCGACGCGGAATGGGCGGGCGGCACAGCTCCCGCGACGAGGGAACGGCGCGCGCGAGTGCTCGAAGCCCTCGGATTCTCGGAGGCCGCATCGCAGCGGATCGATGAGGTCCTGCCTCCGAAACTCACCCACGACGTCTTCCTGCAGGATCCGGAGTGGGATCCCTGGTATACGCCGGAACGGCAGCGGGCGCACTCGTTCTACTGGAAGCAGTACGAGAAGATCCTGCGGAACAAGGTCGGTGGGATCGGTGTCGCCTCTATCGATGCGGCTACGACGAACGTGGTGTCCCGGCTCGCGGACCCGACTGCGGAGGCCCCCTACCAGTCGAAGGGCCTCGTCGTCGGGCATGTGCAGAGCGGTAAGACCGCGAACTTCACCGGAGTCGTCGCGAAGGCGATCGATGCGGGGTACCGCCTCATCATCGTGCTGACGGGCACGGTCGAGCTGCTTCGCGCTCAGACGCAGCGGCGACTCGATATGGAGCTCATCGGCAAGGAGAACATCCTGGGGGGCCGGGACGAGAACGATTACAGCGCGATCGCCGATATCGATTACGCAGGCGACTCTGATGCCGATTGGGCAGCGGGCAGGTTCGTCTCGCACGGCATCGATTTCGGCATGGAGCGAGGCATTCCGGCGATCCGCAGGCTCACCGGAAAAGGGTTCGACTACAAGAGCCTGCGCGCGGGCCTCAGCGCTCTCGATTTCCGGAGCGGGAACGAGCTGAGGAACCCTCGACGTCCCGTCTGGGACGCGGACAATCTCTTCGGCACCGACGTGCGCATCGCCGTCGTGAAGAAGAACAAGCACGTGCTCACGAAGCTCGTGCAGGATCTCCGGAACGCTCAGGCTCGGCTCGACGAGATCCCGGCGCTCATCATCGATGACGAGGCGGATCAGGCCTCCGTCAACACGATTCGTCCGTCCAGGACGCCGACCGCTGAAGACAGGAACCGCACGGCGATCAATGCGCTCATCGCCGAGCTGCTCGGTGAGCTCAAGCGCGGTCAGTACATCGGGTACACGGCGACACCGTTCGCGAACGTGTTCGTATCTCCCGACGACTCCGAGGACATCTTTCCGAAGGACTTCATCCTCAGTCTTACTCCGCCGGAGGCGTACATGGGCGGGAGCAAGTTCCATGATCTCGAGCCGCTCGATGAGGAGTTCAAACGGGATCCTCGCTACTCCAATGAGGCGGCGTATGTACGGAATCTGCTCGCGGAGACCGACTTCGAGGAGGAAGTCGAGATCCGAGAGGCTCTCGCGGCCTTCGTGCTGACCGGGGCGATCAAGCTCTGGCGTCAGGCTGCAGGGCACGAGGTGAACGCGACGCACCACACCATGCTCGTACACGAATCGGTGAAGCAGGCGGAGCACAGGGAGCTGGCAGACAGGATCATCCGGATCTGGCACAGTACGGGCTTCTCCTCGCCGCAGGGACTCGCTGTGATGCGGGATCTCTTCGAAGCCGATTTCCGCGAAGTGTCCGAAGCTCGAGACTGGGATGCTCCGCTGCCCGACCGCTTCGAGGAACTGGCCCCGTTCGTCGGCGATGCATTGAACCTCATCACGATCGCGCGGAATCCCGTCGTCATCGTGAACGGGGACAAGGACAACGAGTACGAGCAGGTCGACTTCGACTCGCAGCGGGTCTGGCGGATTCTCGTCGGCGGTACGAAGCTCAGCCGGGGCTTCACCGTCGAAGGGCTCACCGTCACCTACTATCGGAGACGTGCACTGCAGGCCGACAGCCTGATGCAAATGGGACGCTGGTTCGGCTATCGCAAGGGCTACGAGGACCTCGTACGGCTCTACATCGCGCGGAATGCGTCCGCCGGTCGCGGCCCGAAGCGCTTCGATCTGTACGAAGCGTTCCAGGCCATCATCGAGGACGAAGAGGACTTCCGTGCCCAGCTCGAGGAGTTCGACGGGCTCGATGATAACGGCGATCCGCGGGTGCGCCCCATCGACGTGCCACCGATGGTGTTCCAGCAGTTGCCGTGGTTGAAGCCGACGAGCCCCAACAAGATGTACAACGCGGAGCTGAAGCTCATGGGCGAAGGAGGAAGTCTGAAGGACTTCCCGCGTCAGCTCGAGCGAGGCGACGGAAGATGGAATCGCACCCACTTCGGAGCAGTCGCGGACTGGCTCGGCCGACTCGGTCCACTGCAGAAATTCGAGTATGCGGACTCGTCGGGTCGACGAACGCGTGAATTCGATGCCCGGATAGCCATTGTCAGCGCTGAGGAGATGGCCGAACGTCTTTCGCGATTCGCATGGGTTCAAGGGTTCGACTTGGGGCCAACGGTCGAGTTGATGAATCAACTCATCGGCGAGAAGAAGTTGAAGGATTGGGCCGTGCTGGTGCCTTATCTGGGGAAGAACCCGGTGCTTCGCCGGGTCGACGGGGTTGAGATCCCCGTCCTCGAGCGCAAGCGGCGCGTCGATCGCCCGGGGTTCTCCGGCAGTTCGTTCCGGCAGCGCGGCGCGATCGAACGGATCGCCGGTAATACCGAGGCCTACGGCGGAGACGCGGCAGTCGCGCTCAGCGCACCTACAAGAGGAGCGCTCCTCCTCACCTTCGCAGCGGACCCCGCCGGCGATGCCGACCGCGACCCCGCACTGCTTTCGAATCCAGCGGCACCCGAAGACATCGCGACATTGTTCTCTCTCGCGTTTCCGAAGGCCGCTGTACCGAGGGGACGCATCGGGTTCACCGTCAGAAAACGCGGGGCCGGCGCGATCATTGAGAAGTACTGATTGGCCGATGAACGATTCGGTCGAGCGCGAGGTGTCCGCCGGCACCTCGCGCTCGATGCGCTCCAACAAGCGACGGGACACGCGGCCGGAGCTCGTGCTTCGCTCGGAGCTGCATCGCCGTGGTCGGCGTTTTCGAGTCGACTACGCGCCGCTGCCGGAGCGAAAACGCCGGCGCGCGGACATCGTGTTCACGCGCAGACGGGTCGCGGTCTTCGTCGACGGATGCTTCTGGCATGGATGTCCCGAGCACGCGACGTACCCGAAGTCGAACGCCGACTACTGGCTACCGAAGCTCGCCCGCAATATCGAGCGAGATCGGGAGACCGACGCCGAGCTCGAGGAACGAGGGTGGGCAGTCGTCAGAGTCTGGGAGCACATGAACCCGGGCGAAGCGGCGGACCTGATCGAGCGAGCGCTGGAAACGCGTTTGCAGTGAGTCGTGCAGAGGCTAGGCGCCTTGGGGAACGACGGCGTTGGCGTCTGAGCCGACCGCTCGACGCCTGACGTTCTTCCTGACGCGCTTGTCGACGGCCACCGGACGCTTCGGGCTGTCGAGGAGAAGCCACGCAATAGCCAGTGGAGTGCGGCCGTTATCGCGCGCGATGCCGACGACGGAGTCGCTGCCACTGGATCTGTAGGCTGCGATTATCCGATCCCGTTCGTCCGGAGTGTACGGCAGTCCGTGGAATGGGGCGAGCGATGCGTCGTCATCGACGGCTTTCGAACCGAAGACCGCAAGGGCGAGACTTCTCGCGACCGAGGACTTGTCGCGTCCGAGCTCGGCGGCGATCTCGCCGATACCCGCTCCGTCGCAGTAGGCCTCGAAGGCGGCAAGGTCGTCGGCATCGAGCGGGTCAGAGGGACCGAGTCGTCGTTCTGGTCTGGCCGCGGGCCCGGTTCCTACTGCGACTGTCGAGTTCTCCTGTTGCGTGAAGACGGATGGTTCAGTCGCAGCGCCGGGAACTTCATCGGCGGTCGGTAGGACCGGCACGATTGCGGATTCGGCGCCTTCCGGATCGTCTTCGTTCACCAGGAGAGTGATCTCGAATGCGTTGCCATCATGGCCAGCGGGAGTTGCAACAGGGTCGTCGCGCATATCTGCAGAATCCTGAGATTCTTGGCCCCAGTGGGGGGTCGCAACGCTGACAACCGAGGAGGTCAGCGCAGCGCGGAGTTTCGTGAGCGCATCGGTTGGAAAGCCCCGGAAGGTCGACGCCCGACCTCCTACCGCCGGGTACAGCGCAGTGAGAAGCAGATCATCGATCTGCTCGAGGTGGTCGCGGGTGGTCGAGCGGAGATGGGACGATCGGGTGAAATTCGACTCGACGAGAAGATACAGGAGTATGGAGATCGCGCTCGCCTGTGCTGAGTCTTCGCCCCCGAGAAGGTCGACGTGGGTCGAGTTCATCACCAGCATGCGACGGTCGAGATCGACACGGAATACCTCGTCCTCCGAGATTTTTTCCCAGACGATCGACGCCGGATCATGGCCGGTGCGCCAGCCGAACGATTCGCCGATCTGCTGCAGGAGTCGAGCGGGCAATCCTTCCGCGATCTCGGTCAGCGGCTTGTCCGTCGTTCGCTTCGTCGACTCCTTCCAGGCCGACCGGGCGTGATCGAGGTAGTCCTCGAATGCGATGTTCGACACTGGATCGACGGATGCCTGCAGCGCGTTCGCATATGCCGGATTGAACTCGACACCGTTCTTCTCCGGGTTCGGCTTCACGAAGGGGAGCAGTTCATCGGTGAGCTCGATCGACATTCGGGCGAGTCGGAGTTCGCTCTTGGCGACGGCTAGACCCATCCAGTCGGGCTCCACTGTGAGGAGACGGTCGTTTCGATAGACGTAGATTCCCTGCCAGTCCTCCCGCTTCCCGGGGAGACCTCGGTCGATGCCCTTCGGAGGCAGTACATGGCAGACCGCGGAGATTTCGGATTCATCGGGGAGCCTGCCGCTGAGGATTCGCGGATAGCCGGTGCGGCCGCTCAGCTGGTAGCCGAACGGATTCACGGGTTCTACTCTGCGTGGGATCCCTGCGAACAGCCCGGCGGCGTCGAAGACATCGATCTCGATCCGCAGGTCGCCGGCTTCGAGCATGCGGTGGAAGGCGAGGCCCAGAAACGCCCGAGTCGTTTCGAGTCGATGGTCCAGCCACTCCTGACGTGTTTCCAGTGCGGCTGCATCGGAGGTCGCGCGCAGTTCAGTCCATTCGATAATGGTTCCGGATTCCGAAGGATCCGATTCATATCCGTAGGCATAGCCGAACTCGGCGCGTCTTCGCTCGAGCACACGAATGCCGAGCGTGCCATCGGGTGAGTCGCTCGGATCCAGCGTAGCCGCGGCAACGCTCAGGCCGGCGTCGTCGTTGATCGCCGTATACACAGTCAAGCGATTCGCATGACGCATCGAGGCGGCCTTCAAACCGATGCCGAAATGCCCGAGATCGGTGCTGCTGTAGTCGCGGCGACCGCCGAGACGGAGGGCGTCTGTCAACGACTCCTGCGACATGCCTGTGCCGTCATCACGGATCTGCACGGCGATGAGTCGTGCATCCTCGAGGATGAAGCGGACCCCCACGCGCGAAGCCCGTGCGTCGATGCTGTTGTCGATGATGTCGGCCAGTGCGCTCTCGAAACTGTGCCCGCCGCCGAGCGCATGGAGCACATCTGCGGATGCGGGGAGGGAGACCCAGCTCTCGGCACTGGCATCGGCGCGTCGCGCGCGGCGGGAAGTGAGCGGCATAGTGAGATTCTACGAAGAGCCGCCGACGTTGATACTGATAAGTACCTCGTTCGGGTCTGACTCAGCCACTGACTGGCTTCGTGCCTTTGCAATGATCCGTC
>NZ_JBHSRW010000009.1:0-26465 GCF_042659205.1 Leucobacter soli | reverse complement strand
GCGGCGCTCGCCCTCGTGCTCGGCGCGGTCGGATGCGCGGACGGTCCCGGCGGCGACGCGTCGGCTGCGACGGATGCGTTGACCTCGGAGGACCAGCGCGCGATCGCCGAGCTGACCGAGATCGCCCCCCGCGACACGGGCGTCGAAGCCCAGATCGCCGACCTGGTCGAGTCCGTCGAGTGCTGGCAGCCCTCCGCGAACCTGGTCGAAGAGCGCACCTTCCGCGTGATCTGCAGAGTCCACTTCTTCGGAGCCGACGAGGTCCGCTACCGCGACGTGATCTGCATCGGCGAGCTGGACCGGACGCCCGTCGCCGACCACTGCTACCCCTGGGCATACTACACCGACATGCCCAGCTTCGAGGATCGTCCCGCGTACACCGTGTGATCGGATCCATGCGCGACCGTCGAATCGATGGACCGCTTCCCGCGCCGATTCTCCGCTCCTTGGTCCACTCGAAAGATGTGGGCCAAGATGAGTGCCATGCGGAGCCGCGCACCGTCATGCGGCGCGCGAGCGCGGGAACGAGAGGAATCGTCATGATCGAGAAGAAGTCGGGCCGTCTTCGGTGGCGCGCTGCGACCGCTGCGACCCTGATCGTCGGGGTACTGCTGACGGCGGGCTGCTCCGGGCGCGGGGCAGGGGAGAGCCCGGGCACGGAATCCGGGGGCGAGGGGGCGACCGTCGAGAGCTTCGCCATCGTCACCCCCGAGAAGGAGTCCGACTACGGCTGGAACCAGCAGGGGATCCGCTCCGCCCGCTCCGCGGCCGAGCAGCTCGGCATCGAGCTCGAGGAGCACACGAACGTCGGCTACGACAACACCGAGACGATCCTGACTCAGGTCGCGGATAGCGGCGTCGACTTCATCATCGCCCACGCCAGCGGCTTCAACACCCCCGGACAGCGCGTCGCCATGGAGACCGGCGTCCCCACCCTCGTCGTCGACTTCGACCAGAACGAGCCGGGCAAGGTGGGCACCGTCATCACGCAGGCGCAGGAAGGCGCCTACCTCGCGGGCATCGCCGCCGCGATGACCACCGAGACCGGCACCGTCGGCATCGTCGCCTCCGCCGAGACGCTCAGCTGGTACCTGATGGCCGGCGGCTTCGCCCAGGGGGTCTACAGCGTCGACCCCGAGATCGAGGTCGTCATCGCCTACGTCGGCCCCGCCGCCTACGGCGATTCTGCGGGAGGCACGAGCGTCGCGAAGCAGGTGATCGCCTCGGGCGCCGACGTGATCATGGGCATGGGCGATGGCGCGACGATCGGATACCTTCAGGCCATCGAATCCGCGAAGAGCGATCACCCGATCTCGTACATCGCCACGATCGGGGATGTGAGCGAGATCGTCACGGATCCCGAGATCGTGCTCACCTCGGTGCTGTGGGACTACACCGCCACCTACGTGCAGGCCGTGCAGGACATCGAGGCGGGCGCCTTCGGCCGGACGACCTACGAGCTCACGGTCGCGAACGGCGGCCTCGCTCTGCAGCGCACCGACCGACTCGGCTCGAAGATCACCGATGCGGTCGATGCCGCCACCGCCGCGATCGCGGACGGCAGCGTGGAGGTGCAGCGCGCCACCGAGAAGGATCAGGTGCAGGCGATCATCGATGCACGGGGAGCCGCATCCTGAGATGGCCGTCGACCCCGATGCCGTCGATGCTGCCGGCTCCGATGTCGTCGTCCGGCTGAACGGCATCACGAAGCGCTTCCCCGGCGTCACCGCGAACTACGCGATCTCGCTCGAGCTGCGGCGCGGCGCGGTGCACTGCCTGCTGGGCGAGAACGGGTCGGGGAAGTCGACGCTCATCGGGATCTTCGCGGGCCTGCAGCAGCCGGACGAGGGAGCCATCGAGATCGATGGGTCGCCCGTGGTGCTGCGATCGCCGGCCGCGGCGATCGAGCGGGGCATCGGGGTCGTGCACCAGCATTCCGTGCTCATCCCGACGATGAGCGCGGTCGAGAACCTGCTGCTCGGCGAGCGCGGCTCCCTGCGGCTCGACCGGCGCGGCGCCGAGTCGAGACTGGCGGAGCTGAGCGAGACGCTGGGAGTGCCGATCGATCCGAATGCGCCGGTCGGCGAGCTCGGACTCGGGGCGCGCCAGCAGCTCGAGATCGCGCTCGCGCTGCGCAGCGGATCCCGGGTGCTGGTGCTCGACGAACCGACGTCACTGCTCCCGCCGCAAGCGATCGAGGCACTGCTCGGACGCCTGCGGCGGCTCGCCGAGGAGGGCTACGCCGTGCTCTTCGTCACGCACAAGCTTCAGGAGGCGCGCCGGGTCGCCGACGCCGTGACCGTGCTGCGGCGGGGACGCGTCGTGACGCGGCTCGGCTCGGCCGAACTCGCCGAACCCGAAGAGTCCCGAATCGCCGCGCGCCTGCTGGGGGCGATGTTCGGCGACGGAACGGCCACCACGGATGTTCCTGCCAGGGCGAGTGCGCAGGCGAGTGCGAGTACGCAGGCACCCTCGGGCGCGCTCGCCCCGGGGGTCGAGACACCGTCCTCGGGCGCGGCGCCCGCCGTGCTGGAGGTTGTCGGGCTCGGCACGACGAGCGGAGGCGGCGCCGGTGGCGGCCACGATGGCGGCGGCGTGCCGCTGTCGGACGTCTCGTTCAGGATCGCCTCCGGCGAGGTGCTGGGTGTCGCGGGCATCGACGGACACGGGCAGGGGCACCTGGGCGAAGCGATCGCGGGGCAGCGGCGCTGCACCGTCGGCTCCATCCGGCTCGACGGCCGTCGGATCGAGCAGCTGCGCGTGCGGGAGCGGCGACGGCTCGGGGTCCGCTACGTCACCGACGATCGTCTGTACGAGGGGATCGTCGGCAGCCTCGGCGTGGCAGTGAATCTGATGCTGAAGCAGATCGGCGAGCGCCCGTTCTGGCGGTGGGGGCGTATGGATCGCGCCGCGGTGCGGCGCCGAGCCCAGGCGCAGATCGAGGAGTACGGCATTCGGACGCCGTCGCCCGATACCCGGGCGGGGACGCTCTCGGGCGGCAACATCCAGAAACTGCTCCTCGCGAGGGAGCTCGCGGACGATCCCCGCGTCGTCGTCTTCAACAAGCCCACGCACGGCCTCGATCTCGAGTCGGTGGGGCGCGTGCGCGGGATCCTGCGCGACTTCGCTGACCGCGGGGGTGCAGCGCTGCTGATCTCCTCCGATCTCGACGAACTCGTCGAGCTCTGCGACAGGATCCTCGTCATGTCGGGCGGCCGCATCGTCGGCGAGGTTCCCGTCGACGGGCGCGAGGGAGGCGCCGCCGAAAGCATCGCCGAGAGTACCGCCGAGCGAGTCGGGGCCCTCATCGTAGGCGCCCGTACCGACCCGAGCGGCGACGAACGCGCGGAGGCGGGGGCATGATCCGGCGCGTCTCGACCGTGCTCATCCGCACGACCCTTCCCCTGCTGCTCGCGCTGCTGTGCGGCGGGCTCGTCATCGCCGCGCTCGGGGTGGATCCGCTCCGCTTCTACGGCGATGTCCTCGTGCTCGGGGCCGGCGGATCCGGCTGGCAGCAGTCGATGACGGCGATGGCGCCCCTGCTGCTGGTCGGGCTCGGCCTCATCATCGCCTTCCGCGCGCAATTGTGGAATCTGGGCTACGGCGGCGCCTACCTGCTCCCGGCCGCGATCGTCGCCGGGATCGCGCCGGACGTCCTGGGGTCGCTGCCCTTCGCTCTCGGCGTCGTCGTGCTCCTCGTGACCGCCTTCGCGGTCGGTGCGCTCCTGAGTCTGATCCCGGCCTGGCTCAAGGCCCGGTACGGGACGACCGAGATCATCACCACCCTGATGATCTCGTTCATCGCGATCGCGCTCGCGAACCTGCTCGTGAAGGGTCCGCTGCGCGATGGCTCGGTGACGCTGCCGCAGACCCGAGTGCTCGACACGACGCTGATGCTGCCGTACATCCCCGGGACGCGGGTGCACGCGGGATTCGCGCTCGCGCTGGGGCTCGTGATCCTGTTCCACCTCATCCTGACGCGATCCTCGTTCGGACTGCGAATCGACGTGCTCGGCGCGAGCCCGCGGGCCGCCGCGCACGCCGGCATCCGAGTCGAACGGCTGATCGTCGTGGTCCTCCTGCTCTCGAGCGGGATGATCGCCCTCGGCGGCGCGGTCGACATGCTCGGCCTCTGGGGGTACTTCCGGGCCGATTGGAACCCGGGCTACGGCGACAAGATCCTGCCCTTCGTGTTCCTCGCCCGGCTGAATCCGCTCGGTCTGATCCCGCTGACGGCCTGCTATGCGATCCTCGCGACCGGCGGCACGCTCGCCGCCCAGCGCGCGGGGCTCTCGGTCGACTTCCTGCTCGTGATCGTCGCGCTGATCCTCTTCTTCATGACGATCATCGAGTACCTCGGCACCCGCCGCGACCTGGGGCGCTCGTACCTGCCCCGGAGCCCCTTCGCCGCCGCCAGGATCGGGGGCGACCGATGACCGCGCAGCTCCTCAGCGAGGCCTTCCTCGCGGCGTTCCTCGTCGCCGTCCTGGCCAGCGCGCTCCCCGTCCTGCTCGCCGCGGTGGGGGAGACCGTCGGCGAGCAGTCCGGGGTGCTCGGGCTCGGGATGGAGGGTCTGCTGCTCGTCGGCGGCTACGCGGCGTTCGCCACCGCCCACGCGAGCGGCAGCTTCTGGGCGGGGTTCGCGATCGGGGCACTGGCAGGACTGCTGCTCTCGACACCCCTCATGGTGCTCTCCGTGTGGCTCGGGGTGAATCAGATCGTGGTGGGGATCGGGATCACGCTGCTCGGCACCGGCATCAGCAGCATGCTCTACGACGCGCGCTTCGCCGATTCGAAGCCCCGGCTGGGGGCGGCGGATCCGTGGACGGTCCCTCCCCTCTCGGAGATCCCCGTCGTCGGCCCGGCGCTCTTCGCTCAGCCCGGCATGTTCACCATCGCGTTCGTGATCACCGCGCTCGTATCGTTCTGGTTGCACCGCACGGCACCGGGGCTCCGGCTGCGCGCGGCCGGCCAGCGACCCGCGTCGCTCGACGCCGCGGGAGGCAGCGTCGTGCGGACCCGCTCCCTCGCGGTGCTGTTCGGCGGTGCGATGGCCGGCCTCGGCGGGGCCTACCTCGCTCTCGTCTCGGCGGGCACGTTCACGCCCGGGATGACGCACGGCATGGGGTTCCTCGCGATCGTCGTCGCGATGCTCGGCCGCGGTCGCCTGCGCTGGGTCGTGGCGATCTCGCTGATCTACGGCGTGTTCGTCGCCGCCGGCACCGCCCTGCAGCTGACGGTGCTCGCGCTGCCGAACGACATCGTGACGATGCTGCCGTTCGTCGCGGTGATGGTCGTGCTCATCCTCTTCGCCCGGCGTTCGACGCTGCCGCCCGCGCTCGCGGTGCCGTACGTGCGCGGGGCGCGCTAGGGAATGTCCGCCCGACGGCCGGGCTACGCGAGCAGGCGCTCGAGGAAGTCCGCCGTGTCCTCCCACCCGTCGACCGCTTGGCAGGGGACGCCGAGCGCTTTCACCGGGTAGTCGTTGCCGTCGGGATCGAGCCGATCGCCGACGAAGAGCATCTCGTCGAGCCCGATCCCCGTCTGCTCGGCGAGCTTCCGCATGCCGTAGGCCTTGTCGATCCCACGGCGGGTGATGTCGACCGACGTGGATCCGCCGCTGCGGACCTCCAGCTCGGGCAGCCGGGCCGCGACGGCCGCGCGCAGGGCGTTCTTCTTCGCGCCGTCGGGATCCCAGGCCTGCTTCACCTCGACCGGGGCGCGCTGGCCCAGTGCCGAGAAGGTGACCTGCGAGCCGCGATCCTCGAGGATCTCGCCCCAGGTCTCCGCCTCCCAGAGGCCGAGCCGTTCCGCCTCCTCGCGCAGCGCGGTGAGCGCGGCATCGCGTTCGGCCTGGGTGAGGTGCTCGCGGTAGACGGTGCGCCAGGCTCCCGCGTCGCGGCGCTCGTAGCGGGTGCCGCAGGTCGGAAGCAGGTGGAGTTCTTCGAGCGCGGTCTCGCGGAGGCCGGCCTGCTCGAGGCGTGCGACGAGCTGCATCTCGAACTGCTCGAAGTTGCCGCCCGAGATCACCGCGACGGTCGTGCGTTCGAGCAGACGCGAGAAGACGTCGAGCATCCGCGGCTCGACGGGGGACTTCGAGGGGGCGAGGGTGTCGTCGAGATCGAAGGCGACGAGGCGAGGCAGCTGGGTCACCTCCCAAGTCTTCCACATCGGTCCTGGCCGCGAGTTCTCGCGCGTTTTCACGATCGGGCTCCGACGCGCTAGACTTCTCGTTGTGCTTCGGCACGCATCGGGATGTGGCGCAGCTTGGTAGCGCACGTCGTTCGGGACGACGGGGTCGCAGGTTCAAATCCTGTCATCCCGACCATGTGATGTTTCAGGACATCGCGGACACCCGGATCCACGTTTTCGTGGGTCCGGGTGTTTTTGGTTTGGTCGTCCTTTTCGCAAATAGCACAACCGAGGTCCCGCTGAAACCCCCTGCCCGGCTCGGGTGAAGAGCTCTAGCCTGCCTGTGCGACTGTTAGGCCCTCTGAGGTACGTCTCAGCGCCCCGCGACTACCTCGATGACCTCATACAGTTAAGGAAGGAGAGCTGGTCATGACGCACCTCACCGACAAGCGTGTAGCCGTACTCGCCACCGACGGTTTCGAAGACTCCGAGCTCATCCGGCCCACCAGAGCACGTCCCGTCGGCGCGCGCAGGTGAGGAAGGCAAGCCATGAGGGAGACCCCGATCGACGAGACCGTCGAACGCCTCGTGCGCGAATTACGCGACGTGTTGAGCGGTCAGGACCGCTGCGTGGCGACTGCTGAGTCGCTCACAGGTGGATATCTTGCCGCGGCGCTCTCGGCCGGCCCGCACGCTGAGCGCTGGTATCGCGGAGGAATCGTGGCCTACCAGCCGGAAGTGAAGTACGGTCTGCTGCGTACGCCTCATGGTCCGGTCGTCACGGCTCCTACGGCTCAGGCGATGGCAGCCTCCGCTGCCGTCCTGCTCGGTGCGGACTATGCCGTGGGCGTCACGGGCGTCGGCGGCCCCGCGCCTTCCGAGGGCAAGCCGGCCGGTACGGTGTATATCTCGACGAGCGACGGCAAGGTCGCGACGGCGGCCGAGCTCTACGAGTTCGAGGGAGACCCGGTACGGGTGCTGCATCAGACGATCTGCGCATCGCTCCGCGCGCTCATAGCCCGGGTGCTCGAGTGCGACCAACCCGCGCCGTGACGCTCGGGGACAGACCGGGAGAAGGCCGGCATATGACGGACTCTGTCGAGACCAATGCGCGCGCTCACCCTCGGAAACCGCTACCGATTTCGCGAAAGGTGCAAGCCTCGGGCGTTGTCTACCTGCTCAACGGAGAGCGCATTGCGGAGAAGGCCGAGATCGCACGAATTGAAGCGCTCGCGATCCCTCCCGCCTGGGCCGATGTTGAGATCGCACGGTCGCCGCGGGCGAAGGTGCTCGCCCGCGGCATCGATGCCGCGGGTCGCGTGCAGACGATCTACCATCCTGCTTTTCGGAGGAGGCAGGATCGTCGCAAGTTCGAGCGGATGCAACGCTTCGGGCAGGCGCTCCCGCGGCTCAGAGCGCAGGTGGATCGAGACCTGCGTCGCCGGACGCTCGGCCGTGAGCGGATCACCGCCGGCGTGGTGCGCCTCATCGACTCGCAGCTCTTCCGAGTCGGCAGCTCGCAATATGCGAAGCGCAACCGCAGCTACGGCGTCGCCACGCTGCGGAGCAAGCACGTGCGCGTCACCGGCGCCTGCATCACCTTCGACTTCATCGCGAAGAGCGGTAAGCGGACGCGCCGAACCGTACGCGATGCCCGAGTCGCCCGCCTGCTCGTGCGCCTGAAGCGAGAGCTGTCGATGCCTGAGGTCTTCGGTTTCCTCGACGAGGAGGGCGTAGCGCACCCGCTGCGTCGTCGCCACATCAACGCGTATGTGAAGCGGTATGCAGGGGACGCATTCACCGCGAAGGATTTTCGTACCTGGGGAGCGACGGTGCTCGTGGCGACGGCGCTGCTCGACCTCGATGCCGACCAGTCGGCCTCGCTTGCGGGCCGTGAAGCCGCAATGCGAGAGGCGGTGAGCGCGGCGGCGGATCGGCTCGGCAACACGCCCGCGGTGGCGAAGGCGTCGTACATCGATCCGCGACTCTTCTCCGCGGTGAAGCATCCGCGGATTCTGCAGCGCGCGTGGGAGGAGCGGAAGCGTTCCCGTCCGCGCAAGCATCAAAGTCTCGATGAACGCAGCACGCTCGTGCTGCTGAAGATGCTCACTACGGATGCCGGCCACCTGTGACCGGAAGGACGGCGCCCGAGACATAGGAGGCCCCTTCGGAGGCGAGGTAGACGTAGGCGGACGCCAGCTCGGTGGGCTGGCCGGGTCGACCGAGCGGGGTGTTCTCCCCGAAGTGCCGCTGCTTCTCGTCCCAGCCGGTGGCAGGGATGAGGGGAGTCCAGATGGGGCCCGGCGCGACCGCATTGACCCGCACGCCGCGCTTCCCCTGCTCTTCGGCGAGGGCCCGGGTGAAGGCCACGAGCGCGGCCTTCGTCATGGCGTAGTCGAGTAGGTCATACCCGGGTTCGAACGACTGGATCGAGGCGGTCACGATGACCGAGGCGCCGGGCTGCAGAAGCGGTGCCGCCTCGCGCATCATGATGAGGGGCGCCACGAGATTCGTCTCGAACACCTCGAGAATCTGCTCGCGCTCGATCGCCGCATCGGGTTTGCGTTCGTACTGCACTCCGGCGTTCAGCACGAGCACGTCGAGTCCTCCGAGTTCATCGGCCGTGCGGTGCACGATCTCGACGCAGAAGGACTCCTCCCGCAGATCGCCCGGCAGTCTGAGACACGTGCGCCCGGCCTCGACGACGTGCCGTTCGGTCTCTGCAGCGTCTGTTTCCTCCTGCGGCAGGTACGAGACGGCGACGTCGGCGCCCTCCCGTGCAAAGGCGATGGTCACGGCGCGGCCGATGCCGGAGTCGCCGCCGGTGATGAGTGCCCGCAGCCCCTCGAGTCTCGCACTGCCGCGGTAGCTCCCCTCGCCGTGGTCGGGTCGGGGGTTCATCGGTGCGGTCAGGCCCGGCTGCTCGGACTGATGCTGCTCCGGTAGCGGCGGCCTCGGGTACTTGTACCGCGGATCGGTATTCGTCATAGCGTCCTCCTTCGTTCGCTGCCCGCGCACTCGCCGGGCCGAGGGATCGCGAGGGCTGAGACAGGGCGCTTCGCCTAAGCCCGATCGACGAGATCGTGCTCGCTCTCATGCCGGGCGCAGTGCGCGCAGCAGAAGATCCCCTGCTCGCTTTCCACCCCGTGACCGAGGATTCGACAGCCGCAGTGCGCACACTCTGGAGCCATGAACTGCACTGCGCACTCGAAGCTGTCAAAGGTGCCGACGCGGCCTTCGCGCTCCACCGTGAACGTCTTGTCATAGGCGTTGCCGCAGGTGTCGCACTCGGCCAGCGGAGTGTCGGTCGTATCGAGGTGCATAGTTCCGTTCCTCTTCTCCCGCTCCGGGCCGTCGTATGGTCCGGCGCTGTGCGAACGACGCTATCGGCCTCAACGGGAGCCCGGGAGGCCCTCGACATCATGCGTGGACGTCGGCTACCCTCACGGCGCCCCCTTTTTTACACAGGCGCGCCTTCGACCGCAAGGGTCTGCCGGCACCCGGCACATCGGGCCTACGCTCTCATCATGAAAGCGGTGTTCACCTTCTGGATGGGGATTGTCATCGTCGGGCTGATTGCAATGTTCGCGATCGTGCTGATGGGGAGGTGACTCATGAAGGTCAAGGCGCACGCGCTTTCACTCGCCTTCGCGGGCGCGTTCGCCGTCACCCTGTTCGGCCAGTCCGTGGCGGGGCTTGCTGCCTACAACGAGGATCAGCTCGCTCATGGTGGTTCTTCCGTGGGTTGGCTCTTCTTCGTCACCTCATCCGAGTTCGTAGTCGATGTGGCCGAGAACTGGCAGTCGGAGTATCTGCAGTTCTTCCTGTTCATCCTGGCCACCGTCTGGCTGGTGCAGCGCGGCTCGCCGGAGTCGAAGAAGCCAGGCGACGAGGGCCTCGGCAGCGATGAGAGCCAGTTGGTCGGCGAGTATGCGCAGGCCGACTCGCCGCGATGGGCGAAGGCGCGCGGTTGGCGGCTCTGGCTCTACAGCAACTCGCTGCTGCTCACGATGGGCACGATCTTCGTGCTCTCGTGGCTCGTGCAGGGGCTCGCGGGAACGGTCGTCTTCAACGCCGAACGGGCGGAGCACGGGCAGCCCGCGCTCACCCTGGGAGAGTATCTCCTTTCTGCGGACTTCTGGAACCGCACGCTGCAGAACTGGCAGTCGGAGCTGCTCGCGGTCGGCTCGATGGTCGTGTTCTCGATCTATCTGCGACAGCGGGGATCGGCCGAGTCGAAGCCTGTCGGTACCCCGCACGGCGCCGCCGCGGTCGAGGCCGAGTAGGCGCTGGATCCGCGAGACCGCCGCCAAGCGGAGCAATGTTCGCAACTGTGCGATCCCGTGTCGGGCTCGCATCGACGGCCCGCTTCCCAAGAAGCCGATGATTCCGTTTCGCGGGCATTCCTTTGCGGGGCACCGGAATCGTTTCGCGGGCAGAATCCGTGTGGTACGCCCTGCCATTGTCCGATCCGATGATGACACTTATGCTGAGTTCCAACTCTCGCCCATGCAGCAGATAGCCAAAGGGGGCTCTCGGCCATGATCGGCAACCGATTTTCGATGCGCGGGGGCTTCCGGGCTCTCGGCGCCGCAGTACTCGCGCTGCTCGTCGCGCTCTCGGCCACCGTGCTGACGAACCCGACGCCGAGCGAGGCCACGCCGAACCCGATCGAGCTGCAGGCGTCGCAGAAGATCGCCGAGCGCACCGGCTCCATCTACTCCTCCGGTCAGCACCAGGCGGCGATCGGCCGCGACGGCACCTCAGCAGTCGTATGGCAGGAGGCGAACGGCGGCGGCATCTACATCTCGGTGCGCGAACCCGGCCGCGTCAAATGGGGTGCGCCGCGCCAGCTGAGCAGATTCAAGATGAGCAACGGCAAGTACCGGGTGACGACCGCCTGGGCGCCGACGGTCGCGGTCGGCGGTGAGGGCACGATCGCCGTCGCCTGGCAGACCTACAGCGGCCATTTCGCGAGCGTCCGCCCGGGCGGCGGGAAATCGTGGACCGAACCGCACAAGATCGGTACGAGGAACATCGCGGGCGTCACTGTCGGGCCGAACGGCGCGGTGACCGCTGTCGGCGCGATCTGGAACAGCGCCAACGAACTGCAGTCGCACTTCCGGCCGGCGGGTGCGAAGACCAAATGGAAGGCTGCGAAGCGGATCTCGCCCAAGGGCGTGTCGGCGCACGAAGTGCAGATCGCCCTCTCGGGCGACGGGCACCTGGCGCTCGCCTGGACAACGCAGGAGCCGGAGCGGAAGAACAACCTCTACGTCAGCACGACGAACGGTCGCTCGGGCGCCTGGACGTCGGCGGCGAGACTCGCGACCGGGATCTCGAGCACCCTGTACACTCACGCGATCGGAACGGGCGGGCGCGCCGTCGTCGCGTGGCTCTCCGAGACCGGCACCAACGGCATCACCGCGCGCGCACTGACGAAAGCCGGGGCCGAGTGGCAGGCCGCGAAAACCATCTCCACGACGACTCCCAACGCGATCCGGGCCACGATCACCGGATCCGGCACCTCGCTCCTCGCCTGGCACGCGTACGGCGCTCATGCCATCCAGACCTCGGCTCTATCGGCGGCGGAGAGCTCCTGGTCCGCGGTGAGCGATCTCGTACCGGCCAATGCGTACATCGAGCACGATTTCACCCTGGCGGGCGGGCCGGGTGAAGATGCGATGCTCGCCTGGACGGCGCGCGGATCGCAGACGTTGAACCCCGAGGTGCGCGTCGGAGTCCGCGGCAGTTCGGGTTGGTCGGCCGGCCACACGCCGATCTCGGAGAACCCCGCGACGACATGGTGGAACTCGAACCCGCTCGCGGTGCTCGGTCCGAACGGCGAGGCCAGTGTGTACTGGATCCGCAACCACAACAAGACCGAGAGCATGAACTACACCTCGCAGGTGCTCGTTCGCTCGACTCCGGTGCCGGCCATGACGTTGCTCTCGGCCGCGCGGGTCAAGGGCACGCCGCGCGTAGGGTCGGCCCTCACCTGCCCCGCACGCTGGTCGCACGCTGCCACGCGGAAGACCACTTGGCACATCGGGTCCAAGGTCGTCGGTCGATCCGCGAGCTATACGCCGAAGGCCGCGAACCGCGGGAAGAAGATCCGCTGCACCGTCGTCGCCACCAATCCCCAGGGCACCGCGACGTCGACGTCGGCCTGGTCGAAGTCGATCGCGAAGGGGGTCAAGCTGAAGGTGACGAAGCGGCCCTCGATCACGGGCACGAAGAAGGCGGGCTCCACCGTCCGCGTCTCCCTCGGCAAGTGGACGCCCAAGGCGACCTCGTACACGGTGCGCTGGAAGATGAACGGCAAGGCGGTCGGCGGCAATCGCGGCACCGCGAAGTCGCTCAAGCTGAAGGCGAGCGACAGCGGCAAGAAGTTGAGCGTGACCGTGACTGCGAAGCGCGCCGGTCACACTCCGGGCAAGAAGACGAGCAAGACGGTGCGGATCAGTCGCTGAATGATCGATGCGCACCCCTGATCAGTCAGTAATACGTAACTGAGGGCCACCCGCCGCAACCCCGCTTTGTAGAATCAGACATGACCGTTCGCACTGACGCAGCTCCGAAGGAGCGGAAGCGTCTTCGCACGCGCGGTGCGAGATTCTGGGTTCCGGCGACGATCGCGTTCGTTCTGCTGGTGCTGCTGGTGCTGGTCGCGGCGGCCGCGATCGCCCTGCTTCCACGTGTGCTCACCGCGAAGGACGCGCTCGAGGCCGCGGTGCCGCTCGCCGCTCAGGCCAAGAACGAGATCCTCGCCGGGGAGCCCGAAGCGGCGAAGCAGACGGTCGCGCGTTTCGATGCATTGGTGAAGGAGGCGGAGGAGGCCGCGGATTCGGATCTCTGGCGCTTCGCCGAGCAGGTGCCCGGCGTCGGGGAGAATCTGCGCGCGGTCGGCATGCTCGCCACCGCTGTGGGCAGGCTCGGCACCGAGGTGTTCGCGCCGGCCACCGAGATCGACTTCTCGGCGTTGAAGCCGGTCGACGGCAAGGTCGATGTGCACAAGCTCGCCGACCTTCTGCCGCTCGTCGAGCGCGCTACCGAGACCGGGGACTCCGTGATCGCCGAACTCTCGAAGCTCGACGGCGATCAGCTGGTGGGCCCGCTGCGCGACGGCGTCGAGAAGCTCGAAGCCGCCGTGCACGAACTCTCCGCGATGTCAGGGCCGGCCAGCACGGTGCTGAAGATCCTGCCCGACGCGCTCGGTGCGAACGGACCGCGCAACTACCTGCTCATGTTCCCGAACAACGCCGAGATCCGCGCCGGGGGCGGTAACCCCGCGGCGCTCGCGCTCGTCTCCGCGAACGACGGGGCGCTCAAGATCAGGAAGCAGGCGTCGAGCCGCGATTTCGGCGTCGAGGATCTGCCGCTGAACCCCGAGACCGAGGCGCTCTACGGCGCCCGGGTCAAGCGCCAGATGCAAGACGTCACCTATACGCCCTACTTCGCCGAGACGGCGGAGCTGATGCGCGGCTTCTGGGCGACGAAGTTCGATACCCGCATCGACGCGGTCGTGTCGTTCGACCCCGTCGCGCTCAGCTACCTGCTCGAGGCGACGGGCCCGATCAAGCTCGAGACCGGGGAGAAGCTCACCGCCAAGAACGCCGTGTCGCTGCTGCTGAAGGATTCGTACGTCAAGTACCCGACCCCGGCGGAGTCCGACGCCTTCTTCGCCTCGGCGGCCCAGTCGATCTTCGACGCAGTGACGCACGACACCCACGACTTCACCGCGCTGATCGAAGCGCTGGCGCGGGCGGCCGACGAAGGCCGACTCATGTTCTCCTCGGACGACCCCGCGCAGATGAAGCTGATCGGATCGGGGCGAATCGCCGGCCCGCTGCCGGCGGACAACGCGGAGTCGACGGTGCTGGGCGTCTTCTTCAACTACGTGCTCGCCGCCAAGATGGACTACTACATGGATTCGTCGATCGAAGCGAAGACGACGCAGTGCACGGCGACCGTCACGGACCTCGCGACCTTCCGCGCCACGGTGACGCTCGAGAACGTGCTCACGGAGAAGGAGCTGAGACGACTGCCGAAGTTCGTCACGGGAACCGACTTCGGGCAGGGGGGAGGCATCTACCGCGACGTGCTCTTCTACGGCCCGCTCGGTACGACGGTCGAGTCGGTCAAGGTCAACGGCACGATGCTCGATCCGCTGGGCCGCTGGGGCAACAACTATCGCAAGATGGAGCACGATGGCCGCCCGGTGGTGCAGGTGCCGCTGCTCGTGGGGATGGGCGAGACGGCCGAGGTGCGCGCGGTGTTCGTCGCGGCGAAGGATCAGACGGCCGATTCGTTCGGGCTGTTCGAGGTGCGCGCGGCGCCGACCGTGCGGACCACGCCCGTCGCGGTCGAACGGCCCGGCTGCCGCTGAGAACTCGGGCGGCTGGGGGCAGCCGGGCGCTGGGGCGGACCGCCGCGCGGGAGTTCCCCGCAGCGGTGCCGAGGCGGTACCGCTGCCGTGCCGAAGCGACCACTGCGCTGATCATGGACAGCGGCGAGCCGGAGTGTGAGGATGTACGTGTGAGACTGCAGCGCCGCACCTCGACGGCCGCCACCCTGATCTCGGGCGCGGTCGTGCTGCTGCTCGCGGCCTGCTCCGGGTCGGCGCCGAGCGAAGAGCCGGTCGCCCCGGACCCGGAGCCGACCGAGACCGAGACGATCGAGGACGCCTTCGCGATCGAGGACTTCGACTTCGCCAACGCGGACTGGTCCGTCGTGCCGTTCGCGGAGACCTGGCCCGCGGTCGAATTCACCGCCGTCGACGGGGCCGTGGAGGTCGACGGCATCGCCTACACGGTCATCGCCGACGAGATCGAGTTCAGCGACGCCGACGGCGATGGCGCCCTCGACGCGATCGTGCCCGTCGAAGGGTACGGCGGCGGCAACTCGGTCGACCGCCAGTGGTACATCTGGGCGACCCGGGACGGTACGGCGGTGCAGGTGCCGCTGCCCGTGGCGCGCAGCATCCACTGCGGAACGCTGACGAAGTCGGTCGAACCGGTCGACGGCGGATTCCGGGTCCACGAGTTCCGTCGCGCGATCGGCGAGAGCGACTACCTCGCCTGCACGGACATCGGCAGCGACGAGCGGACCCGTATCGTCGGCATCGCGGAGGCCGACGGCGAGCTGTGGCCGGTGCAACTCGAGCCGGTGCGGGCCTACGGCGGTATCTGCCCCGTCGCCGCGGAGTACGACGCCTATCCGACGGATCTCGACTTCCTCCCGCTTCCGCACGCCGAGGCGGAGGCGTTGCGCGCCGAGAGCGGTCAGGGGATGACCGAGTTCGCCGTCGAGGACTGGCCGGTCTATCTCGAGGTTCGACCGGGCTGGCTGCTGCGCGGCATCATCGTCGACAGCACGATGGCATGCGCCTGGCTGCCGACCGGGTAACCGAGCAGGATCGCCGGCTCACCGAGCCGGCTCACTGCGCGGGATCGTCGCCGGCGGAGAGCTCCGGGTAGGCCTCGGGCGCGAGACGGTCGCCGATCACCGGGAACTCCGTGCGGACCTCGGCGACGAGGGCCGGATCGATGTCGACGAGGCGCACCTCCTCCTCGCTCGGCGAGCACTCGGCGACCACGCGGCCCCAGGGATCGACCACCCGGCTGCTGCCGCCGAGCTCGACGCCGGCCTGCGTGCCGCAGGCGTTGACCGCGATCATCCACAGCTGGTGCTCGACCGCCCGTGCCTCGGTGAAGAGGGTGAAGTGCTCGCGCCGGGCGGCGGGCCATGCCGCGGGCACGACGGCCGCCTCGGCGCCGCGCGCGCCGAGTTCGAGCCAGAGGCCGGGGAAGCGCAGGTCGTAGCAGGTGGTCGAGGCGACCCGGCCGATCGGGCTGGGAACCACGCTCAACGTTTCGCCGGGTGTGAGCAGCTGAGCCTCGCGCGACCGATAGCCGAAGACGTGGATCTTGCGGTAGGTCTGGGCGATCCGGCCCTCGGCATCAATCAGCACGGCCGTGTTGTGCAGCTCACCGGTCGGGGTGCGCTCGATGAAACTGCCTGCATGCACCCACGCCTCGAGATCCTTCGCGACCCGCCGGGCCATCGCGACAGTCGGGCCGTCGAGCGGCTCGGCGCGCTCGTCGTAGTGCGTGAACGCGAGGTAACCGGCGCTCCACAGCTCGGGCAGCACGAAGAGGTCGACGCCCGCATCGGCATGGGATCGCAGTAGCCGCTCCACCCGCGCGATGCGATCCTGCGGGGATTCCTGGTCCGGGCTCGCGAGCTGCACCATCGCGACGCGGGTCATGCGGGCTCCAGCGAGCCGGGCGACGCGGGGGTCGTCGCGGCTTCCGCGGATCGAGCGCCATCGGCGTCATTCGCACCCTCGCCGTGCGTGCTGCGCCGGAACCCCTCGGAGTCCGCGGCGATCGTTCCCTCCCGGTGCGCGCGCATGAGCGCTTCGATCTCGGCGGCCGGAGCGCCGGCGGCGATCCGATCCAGTATCTCCAGGTGTTCGCCGCTCAGCCGCTCGGCCACTGCGCCGCGGTACCCGATCACCGAGGCGCGCACCGCCGCGACGCGCGACTGGCCGCGGTCGAGAATGTCGCGCAGGTGCCGATTGGGGCAGGCCGCGCGCAGGATCCCGTGGAACTCGAGGCTGCCCTCGTTGTAGGCGTGGAAGTCGCCGCGGCGGACGGCCTCGTCCATGCGGGTATTGACCTCTCTCGCCCGATCGAGGTCCTCGGCCGTGAGCAGGGGCGCGGTCATGCCGACGGCGAGCCCCTCGAGCACCGCCTGAGTCTGCATGATCTCCCGGTACTCGTCGATGCCGAGCTCGGCCACGCGCACGCCGCGGTGGAAGAGGAACTCGACGAGGCCTTCGCTCTCGAGACGGCGCAGCGCCTCACGGGTCGGGATCAGGCTCACCCCGGTCTCCTCCGCGAGCGCGCCGATGTTCAGCGCATCGCCCGCGGCGAACGAACCGTCGACGATCCGCTCCATCACGTGATCGTAGACGTGCTGGGTCTTGTTGCCGCGACGGGCGCCGCCGTCGGCGCGCGGGTCGTCGCTCGTCATCGTGCGGCCTCGGGCACGTGGCGTGCGAGGAACGCGGAGACATCGGCCAGCTCCTCGGCCCCGATGCCGTGCAGGATGCCGTCGTACAGCCTCGCGTCGAGCTCGGTGTGCGCGGGCGCCCAGGCGCGGGTGAGGGCGATGCGTTCGGCGTCGATGACGGGGTCCGCCTCGTCCCGCCCCCAGAACATCGGGGGGCGGATCCGCGCGAGCTCCTCGTCGCCCGCGAACCGCCCGGCGGCGACGAATCCCGAGCAGTTGACGCCGCAGGCGAAGCGGCCGGGGCGCAGACGGAGCAGCGAGGTCACCAGTGCGCCGCCCTGGGAGAACCCCATCAGGGCGATCGTGCCGAGGCCCGCGAGATCGGCTGCGGCGTTGGTCGTGGTTGTGGTCGTGGCTGCGGATCGGTCGGCGACACGGTCTCCGAGCGCATCGAGCCAGTCGAGCACGACGGAGGCGGCACGATGCTCGGGGCCGCCCACGAAGTCGGCGGGCGCCGGAACCTGCGCCCGCAGGCCGTGCTCGTCGAGCGCGATCTGCCACCAGGCGTAACCGTCGACGACGGGCGGCGGCGCCACGAGGGGAGCCCGGGGAGAGGCGCAGACGAACCCGGCGGGCAGCCGGGAGGACAACTCGATGAGATCCCCCTCGAACGAGCCGTAGCCGTGCATGAGCAGGAGCAGCGGCCGCTCGGCGAGCGCAGCGACCGCTGCCTCGGCGGAGGCCGCCCGGCCGTCTACGGCCCAGCGCACGAGTGCGTCGTCGATCCTCAGCCCGTCCATCTGCTCAGTGTAGCCGAGGCAATATATTTGCGGGCGGCCGCATCGGTCCCGGCCCGGCGCGCCTCGGCGAGTCCCGTTGGGCGCTCCACCGGGGCCCTGCCACCCGGCGCCCTACCCGGCTCGCCTCCGGCGCTCCGCCGGGCCTACCTCCCCGCGAGCGGCACCCTTGCTCACGAGCGCACCACTTGTTCACGGTGCGGAAGCGGGCCGTTCGTAAGCAACGGGGCCACTCGCGCGGGTGATGCATCGACACCCCGCCCCGGTACCGCGCGCGGGGCGTGTCCGCAGCAGCCCTAGCCGAACCTGCCCGAGACGTAGTCCTCGGTCGCTTTCTCTGCCGGCGTCGAGAAGATCTTCTTCGTATCGTCGAACTCGATGAGCTTGCCGGGCTTGCCGGTGCCCGCGATGTTGAAGAACGCGGTGCGATCAGACACGCGAGACGCCTGCTGCATGTTGTGGGTCACGATCACGATCGTGTACTCCTGCTTGAGCTCGTCGATCAGATCCTCGATCGCGAGCGTCGAGATCGGGTCGAGCGCCGAGCAGGGCTCGTCCATCAGCAGCACCTCCGGGGAGACCGCGATCGCGCGCGCGATGCACAGACGCTGCTGCTGACCGCCAGAGAGCCCCGATCCCGGCTTGTCGAGGCGATCCTTCACCTCGTTCCAGAGGTTCGCACCCGAGAGCGAGCGCTCGGCGAGATCGTCGGTGTCGCTCTTCGAGAGCTTGCGGTTGTTCAGGTTGACCCCGGCCAGCACGTTCTCGCGGATGGACATCGTCGGGAAGGGGTTCGGGCGCTGGAACACCATCCCGACCTGGCGCCGCACGAGCACCGGATCCACGCCAGGCCCGTAGAGGTCATCGCCGTCGAGCAGCACCTCGCCCTCGACCCGCGCGCCCGGGATCACCTCGTGCATGCGGTTGAGCGTGCGCAGGAACGTCGACTTGCCGCAACCCGACGGGCCGATGAACGCGGTGACGCTGCGCGGCTCGATGTTCATCGAGACGCCCTCGACGGCGAGGAAGCTGCTGTAGTAGACGTTCAGATCGTTGACTTCGATGCGCTTCGACATGTGGAGTGTGTTCTTTCGTTGAGTGAGGTATCGGAATCTGAGGGCCGCACTGGAGAGCGGCTAGCGCCCCGTCTTCGGCGAGAAGTAGCGGGCGACCATGCGGGCGATCAGGTTGAGCGCCATGACGATCAGGATCAGCACGAGCGCCGCCGCCCACGCCCGCTCGAGGAAGGCGAAGGCAGGGTTGCCCTGGTTCGCGAACTGCGTGTAGACGAAGACCGGCAGCGACTGCATGCGGTCGTGGAAGAGGTTGTAGTTCATGCTCGCGGTGAAGCCGGCCGTGATGAGCAGCGGCGCGGTCTCTCCGATGACGCGGGCGATCGCGAGCACGACGCCGGTCGTGATGCCGGCGATCGAGGTGGGCAGGACCACCTTCACGATGGTGAGCCACTTCGGCACGCCGAGCGCGTACGAGGCCTCGCGGAGCTCGTTCGGTACGAGCCGCAGCATCTCCTCGCTCGAGCGCACCACGACGGGGATCATCAGCACCGAGAGGGACACGGCGCCGACGATGCCCATGCGCACGCCCGGGCCGAGGAAGAGCGCGAAGACCGCGTAGGCGAAGAGGCCCGCGACGATCGAGGGGATGCCCGTCATCACGTCGACGAGGAAGGTGATGATCTTCGCGATGCGCCCGCGGCCGTACTCGACGAGGTAGATCGAGGTGAGCAGTCCGAGCGGCACCGAGATGATGGTGGCCGCCAGCGTGATGAGGAGCGTGCCGACCATCGCGTGCAGGGCGCCGCCGCCCTCGCCGGTGACGTTGCGCATCGACGAGTTGAAGAACTCGGCGTCGAACCGCGCCAGCCCGTTCGCGACCACGGTGATCGAGACCGAGACGAGCGGTACCATCGCCAGCAGGAAGGCGCCGGTAACGAGGCCGGTGACGAGCCGGTCGATCGCCTGGCGGTGGCCCTCCACGGCGGCGGAGATGCCGGTGGAGACGACGAGGTGCAGGATCGCGCCGATCAGGATCGCGCCAGTCAGGTTGAAGGGGCTGCCGTCTGCCGCGGCCAGCAGGCCGAAGAGCGCGAACGAGAGCGCAAGGCTCGCGCCGAGGCTCAGCCACGCGCTGCCGCGGGGGAGACGGTTGCCGGCCAGACCGGAGCCGGCGGAGACGGGGCGGATGGTCAGCGTCATGTCAGTCGGCTCCGTTGAACTGCGCCCGGCGGCTCACGATCCAGCGGGCGATCGCGTTGACCAGGAAGGTCACGATGAACAGGATGAGGCCGGTCGCGATGAGCACGTTGACGTTCGTGCCGTAGGCCTCGGGGAACGAGAGGGCGATGTTCGCGGCGATCGTCGACGGATTCTCGCTGGTGAGCAGGCGCAGGCTGACGAGGCCGGTGGCCGAGAGGACCATCGCGACGGCCATGGTCTCGCCGAGGGCGCGGCCGAGGCCGAGCATCGCGGCCGAGACGATGCCGGGGCGGCCGAAGGGCAGCACGGCGAGGCGGATCATCTCCCAGCGGGTCGCACCGAGCGCGAGCGCGGCCTCCTCGTGGAGCACCGGCGCCTGCAGGAACACCTCGCGGCAGATCGCCGTCATGATGGGCAGGATCATGACCGCGAGCACGACGGCGGCCGTGAGGATCGTGCGGCCCGTTCCCGAGACGGTCCCGCCCAAGAAGGGGATCCATCCGAGGTACGTGTTCAGCCAGACGAAGACCGGCTGTGCCGCGGGGGCGAGCACGCCGATGCCCCACAGGCCGAAGACGACGCTGGGCACCGCGGCCAGCAGGTCGACGATGTAGCCGAGCACGGCCGAGAGCCGGCGAGGCGCGTAGTGCGAAATGAAGAGCGCGATGCCGATCGAGAGGGGGAGGGCGATCAGCAGCGAGAGCAGCGCGGCCCAGACGGTGCCGAAGATCAGCGGCCACACGTAGGCCCAGAAGTTGCCCGGCAGGATCGAGGCGGTCTCGCTCGTGGCGAAGAACGCCGGGATGCTCTGCAGGATCAGGAAGAGGGCCACGGCCGCGAGCGTGACGAGGATCATGCCGCCGGCGAAGAACGCCGAGCGGGAGAAGACGCGGTCGCCTCGGCTCAGCACCGGCTTGGAGAGGGTCGCGGAGGAGGTCACGGGGCGCTTCCTTCTGAGGATCTAGGGGTTCCGGTCGCCGCCCTGCGGCGGCGGAGACGATGAGCGGCGGTTCCTCGGATCGTACGCGATGCCGCGCATCGCGCGCAGGATCTCACCCTACGGGGTGCAGAGGCGAGATCCTGCGGCGAGCGGTCGTCCGGGGATCGACCGGGCGACGGTCAGCTGATCGCGGCGATGGCCGGCTCGATCTTGCTGCGGAGATCGGCCGAGATGGGCGCGCTGCCGGCGGCTTCGGCTGCCGTCTGCTGCCCCTCCTCGCTGACGATGTAGCTGAAGTAGGCCTTCACCAGTTCGGCGTTGGCGGCATCGGCGTAGCTCTCGCAGCCGATGAGGTAGCTCACGAGCACGATCGGGTAGACGCCGGACTCGGTGCTGGTGCGGTCGAGCTCGACGGCGAGGTCGTTCGTGCCGCGCCCGCTCTCGAGGCTCGAGTGATCGACGATCGCGGCGGCAGCCTCGGGCGAGTAGGCGACGAACTCCTCGCCGACCTTGATCTTGACCGTGCCGAGGTCGCCCGCGCGGGAGGCGTCGGCGTAGCCGATGGTGCCGACGCCGTTGGTGACCGCGTCGACGAGGCCGGAGGTCTGCGCCGCGCCCTCGCCGCCGAGCTCGCTCGGCCACTCCTCGATCGATCCGGCGGTCCAGGAGTCGGGCGCCGTGGCGGCCAGGTACTCGGTGAAGTTGCCGGTGGTGCCCGACTTGTCCGAGCGGTGCACCGCGGTGATGTTCAGGTCGGGCAGGTCGACGCCCTCGTTGAGCGCGGCGATGGCCGGGTCGTTCCAGGTGGTGATCTCGCCGCTGAAGATCTGCGCTACGAGGTCTGAGTCCATGTTGAGGGAGTCGACGCCCTCGATGTTGAAGATGATCGCGATGGGCGAGATGTAGGCGGGGATCTCGACGAGGTCGCTCGTCGAGCAGCCGGCGAAGGGGCCCGCCGCGATCTCCTCGAGGTCGAAGGCGCGGTCGCTGCCGGCGAAGGCGCTCGCGCCCTGCTGGAAGGTCTCGCGCCCCGCGCCGGAGCCGGCGGGGTCGTAGTTGATGTTGACGCCCTCGTTCGCGATCTGGAACCCGGCGATCCAGGCTTCCTGGGCCGATCCCTGCGACGAGGCGCCCCCGCCGACGAGGGTGCCGGTGAGCGACGAGCCGTCGCCGTTGTCGCCGGTGGTGCTGCCGCCTTCGTTCGCCGCGCAGGAGGTGAGCGCGAGCAGTGCCGCGCCGCCGAGTACGAGGGCCTTCGTCGAAGTCGAAATCTTCACTGGGAGTGGTTTCCGTTCCGTAGTTTCGTTCGGGGTGAGCGATTGCTCACATGCCCTTACGGTACGGAGGCGATGTGACCGGAGATCCACCGGTGGGTGAACGGCGGGTGAACGAGGATGAATTCAGGTGAACTCGGCCGGGAGCGATTCGCCCCGGTCCGGTCGACCCGGTGCCTGATCGCCCGGTGAACCGGAGCTCGACGTCGGTCGACGCGAAGGTGAACGGGCGGGAACGCGGGATGACGAGCCGTGTCGGCCGTGCGGCATCGGCCGTCGGGCGTTCAATGCTTGAGCGGGTAGGTCTCGACGCCGAGGATGCCGCTGCCGGGCCGCTCCCGCGAGAGGTGGAACACCGAGAACCCCGCAGGGGGGAGCGCGGCCGCTTCGTCGAGGTACGAGCCGGGGAGGCTGCCGGTTGCGAGCGCGAGTTCCCGTGCCGCATCCGGCAGGACGGGCCGATGCGTGCAGATCACCGTGCTCCGGCCCTTCCGCACGGTCTTGCCGATGATCGAGCGGAGCTCTGCGGTCTCGCCGTCGTCCCAGGCCTCCTGGCTCAGGCCGTCCCGAGCCCGGGGAGCGAGGTCGAGCCGCCGGGCGAGCGGATCGACCGTCCGCAGGCAGCGCTCCGAGCTCGAGGTGAACACCCGCTGCGGGCCGAACGCCTCGAGCGTCGGGACGAGCGTCTCGGCCTGATCCTCGCCCGCGTCGGTGAGCGGCCGCAGCCGGTCCTCCGGCCAGGCGTCGCTGCGCGACTCGGCCTTCGCATGCCGCAGCAGGATCACCGAGAAGGTGTCGATCGCGCCGCGCTCGACGAGGCTGGCGAAGACGTCGAAGAGGTCGCGATCCGCCCGATAGCTGAGGCGGCTCCGGGCCGCCTCGAAGGGCACCCACTCGAGCGCCTCGACCTCCCGGTTCGGGCGGAAGGTCGACTCGAGCACGGCCTCTTCGGTGACCTCCGCGGCCCAGTACTGCACGGTCTTGCGCTCGCCGCCGTCGGGCAGCTCATAGGTGATGGTGCCGAGATTGACGCCGAGCGCGACGCGGAGGCCCGTTTCTTCGAGCGTCTCGCGGACGGCCGCCTGCGGCATGCTCTCGCCCTTGTCGAGCTTGCCCTTGGGGAACGATACGTCCTTCTGCTTGGTGCGGTGGATGAGCAGGATCATCAGTCGCGCGGTCCCGGACTCGTCGCGCACCCGCCGCCAGCAGACGGTGCCGGCGGCGAGGATCGGCCGGCTCATTGGGCGCTCCGCGGCGCCCGCGATTCACGGGTCCGCGCCTCGGTCCGATCGATCATCACCAGGTCCTGCAGGTCGGGCAGCGGCTCGCCCTCCTCGCTCACCGTACGGCGTTTCCATGTGCCGTCCGGCAGCAGGTGCCACGAACTGACCGTGTCGCTGAAGGCGAACGAGAAGAACCGGTCGATCCGGGCGAGGTGCTCGCGGTCGACGAGCCGCGCGAGCACCTCGATGCGGCGGTCGAGGTTGCGGTGCATGAGATCGGCGCTGCCGATGTAGACCTCGCGGTCGCCGTCGTTCTCGAACGCGTAGATGCGGGAGTGCTCGAGGTACCGGCCGAGCACCGAGCGGACGCGGATGTTCTCGGAGAGGCCCGGTACGCCCGCGCGGATGGAGCAGATGCCGCGGATCCACACATCGATCGCCACTCCTGCCTGGCTGGCCCGGTAGAGCGCGTCGATGATCTCCTCGTCGACCATGCTGTTGGCCTTGAGCTTGATCCCGCTCGGCCTGCCGGCGCGCGCGTGCTCGGCCTCGCGTTCGATCCGTTCGAGGAGGCCGCGGCGCAGGCCCTCCGGGGCGACCAGCAGGCGATCGTAGTTCGTCTCGATCGCGTAGCCGGAGAGCACGTTGAAGAGCTTCGTCACGTCCCGGCCGACCTCGGGGGATGAGGTGAACAGGCCGAAGTCCTCGTAGATCCGGCTGGTTTTCGGGTTGTAGTTGCCCGTGCCGATGTGGCAGTAATGGGTGAGCCGGCCCTGCTCCTCGCGGATCACCTGCACCAGCTTGCAGTGCGTCTTGAGGCCGACCAGCCCGTAGACCACGTGCACACCGGCTTGCTCGAGCTTGCGCGCCCAGGTGATGTTGGCCTCCTCGTCGAAGCGGGCCTTGATCTCGACGAGCGCGAGCACCTGCTTGCCGGCTTCGGCGGCCTTGATCAGCGCGGCGACGATGGGGCTGTCGCCGGACGTCCGGTAGAGGGTCTGCTTGATGGCGAGGACGTCGGGATCGGTGGCGGCCTGCTCGATGAAGGCCTGCACGCTGGTCGAGAACGACTCGTAGGGATGGTGCACGAGGATCTCGCGACGGGAGATGGCTCGGAGCAGGTCCGCGGAGTCGTTCGACGGGCCCGGTCGGAACTGCGGATGGGTCACCGGGATGTGGGGCGTGGACTTGAGATCCGGCCGTTCGAGGCGGGAGAGCGCGAAGAGGCCGCCGAGATCGAGCGGCGCCGGCAGGGTGTACACCTGCTGCTTGTCGATATCGAACTCGCTGACCAGCAGCTCGAGCGTGGCCTCATCCATGTCGTCCGAGATCTCGAGCCGGATCGGCGGGCCGAAGCGTCGCCGCAGCAGCTCCTTCTCGAGCGCCTGGATGAGGCTCTCGGTCTCGTCCTCCTCGATCTCGACGTCCTCGTTCCGGGTGACGCGGAACACGTGGTGGTCCATGACCTCCATGCCGGGGAAGAGGCCGTCGAGCTGATTCGCGATCAGTTCCTCGAGCGCGATGAAGCGCACGTCGTCGGCGGACTCGCGCCGGTCCACCCGCACGTACCGCGGGATCATCTGCGGCACCTTGAGCCGGGCGAACTCGATCTTGTCGGTGCGCGGATTGCGCACGCGGATCGAGATGTTGAGCGCGCGACCCGAGATGTAGGGGAACGGATGCGCCGGATCGACGGCGAGAGGCATGAGCACCGGGTAGATGTGCTGCTCGTAGTACTCGGTCAGGATCTCGTGATCCGCCGCGTCCAGCGTCTGCCATTCGACGATGCGCACGCCGGCCTCGGCCAGCTCGGGCTGGACCTGTTCGCGCCAGCAGCGCGCGTGCCGCAGCTGCAGCTGGTAGGCGACGCGCGTGATCTCGGCGAGCACTTCGGTGGGGGCCCAGCCGACGTTCGTCGGCACGGCGAGGCCGGTGAGGATGCGGCGCTTGAGACCGGCGACGCGCACCATGAAGAACTCGTCGAGGTTCGAGGCGAAGATCGCGAGGAAGTTGGCGCGCTCGAGCAGCGGCACCGTGGGGTCCTCGGCGAGCTCGAGCACCCTTTGGTTGAAGGCGAGCCAGCTGAGCTCGCGGTCGATGTATCGGTCGGCGGGAAGTCGATCGGCGTCGGGCCTCGCGGTCGGCGCCTCGCTCGTGGGCTGCTCGGCGTCCGGAAGCTCTGCCGTGCCGCGGCTCGTCTCGCTCATGCCTCTATTCTGTCAGGCGCCGGTCCGATCCTGCCGACCCGGTTCGTCTCCACCGGCACCGATGCCGGCATCACCGCCGGCGCGCAGCCACTGGGTGCTGCGCTGGTCGACGGTGAAGCCCGCGCGGTCGTAGAGACCGCGGGCCGTGCCGTTGTCACCGTCGACGTAGAGCGTGATCCTGTCCGGCGCGTGCGCGGCCATCCGGCGCAGCGTCTCGCCGAGCAGGGCGGCGCCCAGTCCGCGTCCGGCGTAGGCCGGATCGACGCCGAGCACGTAGAGCTCGGTCTCCGTGTGCCCCGGGGTGCGGATCGTCTTGATCCAGGTGTAGCCGGCGAGGCGGCCGTGGCGGCGATCGTCGTCTTCGTCGTCCGCGCCGCTGCTGCGGCGTTCACCGCTCGAGGTCGTCGCCCCGGTGTCGAAGGCGAGGAGGAGATCCTCGGGGTCGAACCAGGCCTCCCGGGTCGTCGCGGCGAAATCCTCGAGCGTGACGGCGCCCTGCTCGGGATGGGAGGCGAACGCGGCGGCGTTCACGCGTACCCAGCGCTCCGCCTGCTCGTCGTCCCGCGGATCGAACGCCTGCACCGCGAAGCCCTCGAGCAGCTCGCGGTCCTCGTCGATCGCGCCGGGCAACGCCGCGGGGTCGAGCGCGAGCCGGTA